>DASXLH010000092.1:0-4820 GCA_036496335.1 Acidimicrobiales bacterium | reverse complement strand
CGCTTGGCCTGCTCGATGAGGTCCTCGTCCGACTTGGTCCACATGTCGTCGCCCTCGAACACGAAGTACTCGAGCCCGAGGCAGGTGCGTCCCTCCTTGACCAGGTAGGGCGACCAGGAGCCGTAGTTCTGAATGCGGCCGACCTGCACCTCGGGGGCGTGGATGTAGATCCAGTTGTCGGGGAAGGCGAACTCCTCGGGCACCACCAGGGCCACCGACAGGAAGTCGCGGTAGCTGATCTCGTCGGCGGCGGCCACCACCTCGGCCGGCGGGGCCGGGTCCATGCCCTTGACCAGCTTGGTGAACGGCATCGAGGAGATGACCTCGGTGCAGGGGAAGGTCTCCTCGGTGCCGTCGGGGTGCACGGCCACGACCTCGTAGGCGCGGCCGGCGCGGTGGCGGATGTGGCGGACCTTCGTCTCCATGTGGACCGTCGACCCGGCGGCGACCACCTTCTCGGTGCACACCTCCCACATCATCCCGGGCCCGTACTTCGGGTACTGGAACTCCTCGATGAGGGAGGTGATCTCCTTCTGGTTCCGCTTGGGGAGCACGGCGTTGAAGATGGCCTTCTTCAGGTCGAGGTTCTTGATCCGCTGGGCTGCGAAGTCGGCCTCGAGCTCGCTGGCGGGGATGCCCCAGAGCTTCTCGTTGTAGCTCTTGAAGAAGTGGGTGTAGAGGCGCTTCCCGAACCGGGCCGTCACCCACCCCTCGAGCTTGTCCTGGTTCTTCGGCGGCCGGATCTGGGCGTCGACGTAGCTGGCCACGCAGCGCACGGCTTCGATCGGCCCGAGGTTGCGAAGGGCGTTCATGGCCTTCAGTGGGTAGTCGTAGTACTTGCCGCGGTAGAAGATCCGGCTCATGCGGGGGCGGAGGAGGAAGTCCTCGGCCGGCAGGATCTCGTGCCAGAGATCGGAGACCTCGGTCACCTTCGTGAAGAACCGGTGGCCCCCGATGTCGAAGCGCCAACCATCGCGCTCGACGGTTCGAGAGATGCCCCCCACCTGATCGGTCCCCTCGAGGACGGTGGAGTGGATGCCGTCCTTCTCGAGCTGGAAGGCAGCCGTCAACCCGGCGGGTCCGGCGCCGATCACGACGATCTGGTGGTCGCGCCCCTCACCCGGGTCGTTCGGGGCCGACTCGCTCTCCCGGTCCGGCGCGCCGGACTCGTTCGTCGGGGTGTCCTGAGGTGTCGTCGTCGGGGTGGTGGTCATGAACCTGCTCGGGTCGGTCGTGTGGATCGCGGTGGTCCCGTCGCCAAACGGGGCTGCACGATGCGCAACTGATCCGTGCAGCCGTGTCGCCGAGATGACGATGCCGTGACGAGATGGTGCCGAAGTCCGGCGATGCTAGTGAGCCGGACCCGGCCACCGGTGGTTGCCCCCCCCCGGCCGGTCGGTGACCAGCGTCGCCGAGCGCGGCCGGAGCCGGCGGTTGCCCCGACCCCGCACGATGGTGGTTCTACGCAGTCCGATGCTCTACCTTGCCGCCCGATGACGGCACCGGCCGAGGGCAGGACCCGACCCGCCGCCGACGCCGGCGAGCGGCCCGCCTCGGTCCGCACCGTGTGGTGGCGAGACGTGGGCGGCGATGACGAGGTCGAGGAGCTCGGCCCCTGGAGCCGGCTCGTGCCGCCGCTGGCGGTCGCGGTCGTGGTCGTCGGGATCGCCCTCCGGCTCTACAGCCGCTCCCAGCTGTGGCTCGACGAAGCCCTGACCGTGAACATCGCCCGGCTCGGTCCCGGGGCGATGGTCGACGCCCTCCGCCACGACGGCCACCCACCGCTCTACTACCTGCTCCTCCACGGCTGGATGAAGGTGTTCGGCGACGGGAACGTCGCCGTGCGCTCGCTCTCGGCCGTGTTCGGCATCGCCTGCCTGCCCCTCGCCTACGTCGTCGCCCGCCGGGTCGGCGGTGCCCGGGCCGGGCTCGCCACCCTCCTGATCCTGGCCGCCTCCCCGTTCGCCATCCGCTACTCGACCGAGACCCGCATGTACTCGCTCGTCATGCTGCTCGTGCTGTGCGGCTGGCTGGCGGTCCACGCCTGCCTCGAGCGGCCGACCCCCCTGCGACTCGTCGCCGTGGCGGTGATCAGCGGGCTCCTGGCCCTCACCCACTACTGGGCCTTCTATCTCCTGGCGGCCACGTCGATCGCCCTCGTGGTGGCCTGGCGCCGCCGCGTCCCTGGCGCCGGGAAGACGTTCCTCGCCCTGGCCGCCGGAGCCGTCCTCTTCCTGCCCTGGCTGCCCGTGTTCCTGGAACAGGCCGCCAGCACCGGGACACCCTGGGGCCGACCGGAGCGTCCGACCTCGATCGCGGCGATCTCCCTCGCCGACTGGGGCGGAGGGCCCTTCGCCGAGGCCCAGCTGGTCGGGTTCGGCATCCTGGGGCTGCTCGGTCTCGCGCTGTTGGCCCGGGCCATGGGGCGCTGGCGGGTCGAGCTCGACTTCCGGACCGTTCCCGGGGTGCGCATCGAGGTCGCGGTCGTGGTCGGGACGGTCCTGCTGGCCACGCTGGCCGGCTATGCCACCGATTCCGCCTTCGCCAGCCGCTACACCGCGATGATCTTCCCGCTCGTCATCGTCGCCGCCGGGTACGGGCTGAGCCGTCTCCCCGGCCGCGTGTGGCTGGCGGCCCTGGCCGTCCTCCTGGCCCTGAGCAGCGTGGGAGCCGTACGCAACCTGATCACCCAGCGGACCCAGGCGGGCACGATCGCCGCCTACATCCAACGCCAGGGAGGCCCCGGCGACGTCGTCGCCTACTGCCCGGACCAGCTCGGCCCGGCCGTCTCCCGACTGCTGCCGGCCGACTTCGTGCAACAGACGTTCCCGGCCGGAGCCGACCCCCACTTCGTCGACTGGGCCGACTACGCGAAGAAGCAGGCCGCTGGAGACCCGACCGCGCTGGCCAAGGAGCTGGTCGAGCGAGCCGGGCGGCACAACGTCTGGCTGGTGGTCGCCACCGGGTATCGGACGCTCGGCACCAAGTGCGAGCAGCTCTCCAACGCCATCGGCGCCCTCCGACCCGGCCTCGAGGTGGTGCCGAGCGGCGACGAGTTCGAGCACGCCGCGCTCCACCAATACGGTCCAACCGGCGGGTGAAGAACTGGCGCCGGCCGGGTTGGGCGTCGTCGCTGACCGCCGCCCTCCCGGGCTGGCTGCTGGCGCGCCTGCTCGTCGGCGTCGGTGCTGTAGTGGCGATCGTCATCACCGACAAGCTGACGCCGGGCCGACGGACGCTCCAGCTCCGCCAGGGCCTCTTCAGCTGGGACGCGGCCTTCTACCGCGATCTCGCCCAACACGGCTATGACCACGTCGCCCGGGAAGGACTGCGGTTCTTCCCGCTGCTCCCCGTGGCCGCCCGAGAACTGTCGGTCCCGCTGTTCGGCGACATCGGCCTGGCGCTGATCCTTCTGGTCAACCTCGCCGCGCTGGTGGCCGGCGCCCTGCTGCACAGGCTCTCCCTCGAAGAACTGGGCGACCAGCCGACGGCGTCCCGGGCGGCCTGGCTGCTGGCCCTTCTTCCACCGGCCACGGTGCTGATCGCCGGCTACGCCGAGGCGCTGTTGCTCGCCTTCTCGATCGGCGCCTTCCTCGCCCTGCGACGACGGCAGTGGTGGGTGGCCGCCGCGCTCGGGGTCCTGGCCGGGCTCTGCCGGCCGGTGGGCCTCGTCCTGGCGCTGCCCGCCGCCATCGAGGCCGCCCGCGACCTCCGCGAGACCACCTGGCCCGAGCGGTTCGCGCGGGCCTCCGCCGTGGTGGCCCCGCTGCTCGGCACGGCGTCGTACCTCGCCTGGGTGCAGTGGCAGCGGGGCGACTGGCTGCTGCCCTTCCGGCTCCAGAACACGGCCGAGCTGCGAGGCGGAATGGCCAACCCGATCTCCGTGATCCTCCACGCCGTCCGATCGGTCGGCAACGGCGGGGGACTGGGCGAGGCGCTCCATCTCCCCTGGATCGCCCTGTTCGCCTTCCTACTCTGGGTCTGCTGGCGCCGGTTGCCCGCCTCCTACACCGCGTACGCCGGCGCTCTCCTCCTGTTCGCCCTCACCGGCCACACGCTCGGGTCCTTCGAGCGCTACGGGCTCGCCGCCTTCCCCCTCGTCCTGGCGCTCGCCATCGTGTTGCGACGACCTCGCGACGAGCGCATCGCCATCGCCCTCTGCGCCGCCGGCCTCACCGCCTTCGCCACGCTCGAGCTCCTCGGTGCGTTCGTGCCGTGACATTTTGCGGAACGCATCCGTACCTGCTGGAGTCGCTGCTCCGCCTGCGGACTGCGCAGCTGTACCGACTTTTGCGGAACGCATCCGTACCTGCTGGGGTCGGCGATCTCGACCATCCTTTACTGGCCTACCTACCAGTAGGTAGACTGAGTCGGTGACCAGATCCGTGGGGCTCCTCGAAGAGCTGGCGCCGGAGGCGCGGCGGCTCGTCGACCGCCATCTCGCCAATGCCCGGGAGTGGTTCCCGCACGAGATGGTGCCGTGGAGCCGGGGGAGCGACTTCGAGCCTGGGCGAGAGTGGGACCCGGCCGACGCCCCGATGGAGGAGGCTTTGCGCTCGGCCCTCTTCGTCAACCTCCTCACCGAGGACAACCTTCCGCACTACTTCTGGACCATCGACCGCACCTTCGGCGGCGACGACGTCTGGGGCGAGTGGACCCGCCGCTGGACCGCGGAGGAGGGCCGGCACTCGATCGTCATCCGTGACTACCTGACCGTCACCCGGTCGGTCGACCCTGTGTCGCTCGAGCGGGGCCGGATGGCCCAGGTGAGCGGAGGCCAGGTCCCGCGCTTCGAGTCGCCGGTGCAAGGGCTCGTCTAC
>DASXLH010000091.1:0-9945 GCA_036496335.1 Acidimicrobiales bacterium | reverse complement strand
GTGGCCCGTCATGGCCCCGGGGCCGAGCGCCTCGAGGCGGGCGGCGCGGGCCCGGGCCTCGAGGTTGGGGCCGGGAGCGACCTCGACGGTGACGGCTCGGAACGCCGCGCCCAACCGTGACGCCAGCTCGGCCACCGGGCCCGCTTCGGCCGCGGAGCCGGGCCGCAGGCCGTGGTCGACGTGCACCGCGGTCACCGCGCAACCGGCGTGCAAGGCAAGGACCAGCAGCGCCATCGAGTCGGCGCCGCCCGAGAGCCCGGCCACCACCGGCTCGTCCACCGGCGGGAACGTGCACCGGCTCAGGAGTCGGTCGAGGTCGGGCCCCGGCGGGCCATCCGAGCGGCCCGCGGCCGCCCGTCGACCGGTACGCCCGGGGTCGGCCGCATCGGGCACGGTCGGCTCAGCCGGCCGGTACGGGCCGGCTGACCGGCGACGCGCCCATTCGTTCGATCCAGCTGCCAGGAGCCCGGATCTCGGACATGTTCGGCAGATTCTCGGGACCGTTCCAGACCTCCGCCACCAGCTGGGGCCCTCCGGCATCCTCGACCGCGGCGATGAACGCCTCGCCCAGCTCGTACTGGCGCAACTTGGCCTCGAACCCCACGAGCTTGCGCACGATCCGGGCCGGCCCCGGGCTGGCCGCCCGCCGGGCCCGGAGGACGCGGGAGAACCGCTCGGCGGACGGGATCCGGTCGGCTCCGGCGCGGTCCATGGTGACGTCGCCGTGACCCTCCAACAGCGCCATCAGCCCGCCGACCTTCTCCAGGGTCCCCCGCTGCGACTCGTTGGCCAGCAGGCCGATGAGCCCGCCGTCGTCGAGCGGGTTGTGTCCCGCCCGGGTCTCGGCCACCGCCCGGCGAAGGGCGTCGGCCAGCCGGGCCGGGTCGGGGTCGACCGAGGCGACGATGCCCTCGACCAACGAGCGGTAGTAGGGCGCCAACCAGGGCACGCCCGTGAACTGGGCCCGGTGGGTCGTCTCGTGCAGCGCCAACCAGAGGCGGAACTCCCGCGGCGGGAACGCGTAGCGCCGCTCGAGGGACAGCACGTTGGTGCCCACGTAGTAGACGAGGTCCTGGTCGAGTGGATCCTCGTCCTCCAGCAGGAGCAGGTCGTACTGGCCGAGCACCCGCGTCGACATCCACCCCAGCATCGTCCCGACCTCGACCCCGGCGACCCGGCTCGAGACCACCCCCGGCCCACGCTTCGGGGCGCCGTCACGGGTCCGCAGCAGGCGATCGGTGAGCGGGCCGAGCAGCCGCTTGAAGGAGCGGACGTTGGCCGTGACCCAACCCTGCCGGTCGGTGACGCGCACCCGGGCGGGCCCGGCCGACGATCGCAGGCCCGTCTCCCGGGCCACCAGCTCCTCGGCCTCGGCGGTGAGCTCCTCGAAGTCGGGGACGAGCGAATCGAGCTGGTACGAGCCTTGGAACGGGTCGGCGCCCGAGACCCGGGCGGCGACCCGCTGTGCCAGCTCCCAGTCGACCGCGTCCGTCGGCACTACCGGGTCTTCTGGTACTTCACCGCCTGCATCTTGCGGACGTAGTTGACGACGAGGGCGATCACGGTGACCACCGACATCGCCGCGAGCGGAACGGCGATCCAGTAGTGCCAGACCTCGGCAGCGAGCATGGAGCCGATCGTAGGGGTTGCCCGGCCCACTGACGAAGCACGGGTCGTCGAGCGAGGCTCGAGGGACCGTGGAGTTGGGTCAGGCCGGCTCGGGCTCGTCCTGCATCAGCTGGGCCAATGCCTCCGCCACCCGGGTCCGAAGGGCCGGGGGCACGTCCTCCTGGCACGACGCCGACACCACCTGGCGCAGCTCGACCTCGAAGTCGAACCCGCCGTAGCAGTCGGGGCAGTCCTCGAGGTGGTCGCGGATGGCCGTGCGGCGCTCGACGGTCAGCTCCCCGTCGAGGAAGGTGTAGAGCTCCCGGACGGACTCGGCGCAGTCGACCACGGCGGGCTGAGGCTCAGCTGCGGGATCGGTCATGCACGGGCTCCTCGTCGGTCGACTCGCGCGCAGCGAGCCCACGATCTACGGCGAAATCGTACAACCCCTTTTGGAGCGCCTTCCTTCCCCGATGGAGCCGACTCATGACGGTTCCGATCGGGATGTCGAGGATCTCGGCGATCTCCTTGTACGAAAATCCCTCGACATCGGCCAGCAGGACGGGCATCCGGAAGTTCTCCGGGAGGGCCTCGACGGCCGCCTTGACCTCGGCTTCGCTGACGTAGTCCAGCAGCTCGTCCTCGGCGCTGCGCCCTGCCCGGGCCCCCTCCAGGCCACCCAGGTGGCGGTAGAGGTAGAAGTCCTCGAGCTCGCCGAGGTCGTTCTCCTCCGGGCGCCGGCGCTTGGCCCGGTACGAGTTGATGTAGGTGTTCGTCAGGATCCGGTAGAGCCAGGCCTTGAGGTTGGTCCCCTCCTGGTAGCCCTTGAACCCCCGGTAGGCACGGAGGAAGGTCTCCTGCACCAGATCCTCGGCGTCGGAGGGGTTTCGGGTCATCCGGAGCGCGGCCGAGTAGAGCGACGACATGTAGGGCATCGCCTCGTCGGCGAACGTGGCGGGATCGGCCATGACGAGGGTCACGCTAATCCGGGCGCCTCACCCTCCCTGCCGCCGGTCGATCGCCGCCGGTCGCCTCGCGGGGGACGTCAGCCAGGCTGGCACCCGTTCGCCAGCCAGGCCGACACCCGTTGCGCCGCGGCCTCGTAGTCCGCATCCTTGAACCGATCACGGACCGGGGCGAGCGCCTCGGACAGGCCCGCCGAGGCGGCATCGGGCGTGGCGGCCGAGTCGTGGCCGGCCGCCTGGAGGGCCCGGGTCAGCTCGCTGATCCCGTCGACCACGACGGCGAGGTCGGCCTTGATGGCGGCGGGTGCCGAGGCGGCGATGGCCCGCAGCTGGTCGACCTCGTCGACAGGTGTCCGGGGATCGCCGCCGGAGACTCCGGCCGCGGCCTGGGTCATGGGGACCAGCGCCGCCGAGCAGGTCGCCACCGTCGCCGGGCCCAGCTCCGTCGACTCCGAACCGCCCCGGGCCGCGGTCACGGGGTGGTCCCCAGGGTGGGCGGCGGGCGAGTCGCCACCGCCGCAGGCGCCCGCCAGCAGACCGCCGAGGAGCGCGACCGCGGTCGCGCCCCGTCCCAACATCGTTCTCGTGCTCATCCGAGCTCCCAGAGCCAGTCCTACGGCCACCGACATGGGTGGGCCGCGGTGCAGGTGCGGGGCCGAACGGATCTGCTCAGCCGAAGAGAGCCCGAGAGGAGAATCGAACTCCTGACCTACGCATTACGAGTGCGTTGCTCTGCCGTCTGAGCTACCCGGGCGGGTCCGGCGGGTGTGACGCCGGGCCGCACAGGCTAGTGCCGGCCGAACCGGCGGCATCCACTTCCTGCGAGGGGGGCGGTGAGGGCTCACAGCCCGAGGAGGAGCGACTCCAGCAGCAGGGTCTCGTTCGGGTTGCGGGCCAAAGCCCGTGAGGCGCGGTCGATCTTCGCCAGTGAGGCGAGCAGGTCGGCACCGTCCCGACGCGACGGCGCGGCCCCGTCGGCGGCGGCGACCAAGGCGTCGCGATAGCGCGACGCCAGGATGGTGAGCCCGTAGCGCAGCTCCTCGGTCCGGTGTCGGCGTTGCTCGCGGCGGTGGGCCTCTTCCAGCCGACGCCGGCCGCTGCCCCGCTCACCGCGCGCCGCCACCAGCTCCTCGAGCACCCGCACCTCCTCCGCCTGGCTGGCCGCCAGCGGAGCAGCCGCGTCGTCGATCATGGCCCGCAGCTCCTCGACCAGGACGGCGACGGCCGCACCCGTTCCGTCGAGCCGGTCGGGCACCGATGCCCAGGCCGCGCTCCGGCCGGCCAGCCGGTCGTCGGTGACGAGCAGTCGGGCCCGCTCCAGGTCGCCCCCGGACGCCCGGCCGGCGGGATCGGCGAGGGTCAGCGGATGTCCCTCGGCAACGAGGGCGTCGAGCACCTGGTCCGCCGTCAGGGGCGGGAGCTCGATGCGCACGCAACGGGAGGCGATGGTGACGAGCTCGGGCGGAACGTCGTCGGCCAGGATCACGAAGATGGTGCCCTCCGGGGGCTCCTCGATGGTCTTCAGCAGCATCGGGCCGGCGTCCTGAACCCGTTGCATGTCGGTGAGGACGAGGACCTTGCGGGTCCCCTCGACCGGGCTCCGGGCCGCCAGGCGGATGATCTCGCCCGCATCCTCGCGCCGCAGGAAAGCGCCTTCGGGCGAGAGCACCACGACGTCCGGATGGGCTCCGGCCAGGGCGAGCCGGCAGTCGCGGCACTCGCCGCAGCCGCCGAAGGCGCACACGAGGGCCGCCGAGAAGGCGGTGGCGGCCGCCTGGGATCCGGCTCCCGGCCGTCCGACGAGCAGGTAGGCGTGCACGGGAGCGGCGACCGCCGAGCGGAGCTGGACGACGGCCGCCGCCTGCCCCACGACGCGGTCGAAGACGTCAGCCACCGGCGCCCACCGAAGCGCCCAACCGTTCGCGGACCACCTCCCAGACGGCCGCCTCGACCGCGTCGGGCGAGGCCGAGCCGTCGACCACCACCCAGTGCGGCTCGACCCCCGCCAGCTGGTCGTAGGCCGACTCCACGGCCCGGTGGAACGCCTCGCCGGCGGACTCGATTCGATCGAGGCGCTGACGGGACAAGCGGGCGGCCGCCTCGCCCGCCGCCACCCGCAGCACGACGGTCAGATCGGGATCGAGGCCGCCGGTCGCGAACTCGGACAGGGCCCTGACCGGGCCGATGCCCACGCCCCGTCCGACGCCCTGGTAGGCGAGCGAGGAACCGGTGAAGCGGTCGGTCACGACGTGGCGACCGGTCGCCAGCGCCGGCCCGATCACCTCGGCCACGTGCTGGGCGCGGGCGGCGGCCATGAGCAGGGCCTCGGCGCGCGGGTCGATGGGCAATGCCGCCTCGTTGTCGCCGGCCAGCAGCAGGGAGCGAAGCTCCTCGCCCAGGCGGGTGCCACCCGGCTCACGGGTGAGGACGGCATCGAGGCGACGGGCCAGCCGCGTCGCCTGGGTCGACTTCCCGCTGGCCTCGCCCCCCTCGAAGGCGATGAAGCTCATGGCGTGATCATGCCGGCCGGCCCATCACGATCGTGACGCAGGTTCGGGCTCGTCAGCCGGCCGCTCCCGGCGGAGCTGGCCGGCCCGGAGGGTCCACACCGCCAGGAGCCCGGCGCCGACGATGATCGTCCCGGCCAGCCAGAGCGCCAACCGGGATCCGGGGAGCGACACCCGGATCGAGCCGAACGAGACGCCGCCGCCGACGAGGGCCTGGGAGAGCGCCCCGAGACGGTCGGCCAGCACGGGCCCGACGGCGAACGAGAGCAGGAGGCAGAAGCGCACCAGCGTGTTGAGGCTGGCGAAGATGCGCCCGCGGAGCTCGTCGGCCACCGACTCCTGGATGATCGTGAAGCCGAGCACGTAGATCGCCCCTGCGCATACCCCCATGACCGCAACGCACAACATCGCCGAGGTGAGGCTCGAGGTCGAGGCGCCGGCGACGAGGGCGATCCCGGCACCGAAGACGGCGGCGGTGAACACCGTCGTCTTGGGAAGGCGACGCTGCACGGCCGACAGGGCGAGCACACCGGCCGCCATCCCGAAGCCGAGGGCCGACAGGAGCAGGCCGAAGCCGGCCGAGCCTCCCCCGAGCACCTGCCGGGAGAAGACGTCGCCGAGCGGCACGACCATGCCGCCGCCGATGAGACCGGTGCTGAGGGCGATCATGACCGCCCGGACGGTCGGCGACGTGAACATGAACCGCCAACCCTCCTGGAGGTCGCGGAACGCCGAGGAGAAGTCGATGTGCAGGCGCCAGGGTGACCCGACCCGCGCGCCCCGTTGGGTGGCCAGCGCCAGGGTGGAGATGAGCGCGGCGGAGCCGACGAAGGTGAGCATGTCCAGGTAGAAGGCGACCGACTCGTCGGTGATGTGCAGGAAACCGAGGGCGTGGAACCCGCCCAGCCACTCGGCCAGCTTGGCCAGTCCGGCGAACAGCAGGGTGGCCACCGGGAAGGTGCCATAGGCGGCCGCCAGCGAGAGGGAGTTGGCCGTGGTCAGGTTGGCGGTCGGCACCAGGTTGGGCACCGACGCCTCCTTGGCCGGCGACCAGAGCAGCGTGGCCATCTCCAAGACGAGGCTGGCCAGCACCAGGCCCCACAGGCTCCGGACGAACGGCAGCGTGCCCAGGACCCCGGCCCGGAGCAGGTCACAGCTCACCATGACCCGCTTGCGGTCCCAACGGTCGACCATGACCCCTGCCACCGGGGCGAAGAAGAAGCCGGGCACCAGGCGGGCGCTCATCACGATGCCGACCGCGGCTGCGCCCGAGGCGGCGCCGCTGATGCGGGTGGCGAGGGCGACGATGGCGACGAAGCCGATCCAGTCGCCGGTCGACGAGAGCACCTGGGCCAGCCAGAGACGGAAGAAGTCGGCCGAACCGAAGATCCGCAGCAGGCGGGAGGGGGCTTCGCCGGCGCCGGCCTCCTCCCGGACCAGGTCGAGGTAGCCGACCGGTCCCATCACCTCGGGCGGCGAGCCGGCGCGGTCGTCCTCGTCCGGGGAGGCGTCGGACACGGCCGCCTCTTGTCGGACGTGCGGCACTGATCCAGCGTAGAAGCCAGGTGCCCGCGTCACGGGACAATGACGCCGGTGGCGTCGGGACCGACCCGGGAGGCGTCGGCCCCCGGCGGTCAGGCCGGCGGGGTGACGGGCCCGGCGGTGTCCGGCGCGGGATCGGAAGCCTCGCCGCCGGCGAAGGCCGCCGTCTTCTTCGCGGCCCGCTTGGCCGGAGCCTTCTTGGCGGTCGTCTTCTTGGCAGTCGTCTTCTTCGCGGCCGCCTTCTTGGCCGGCGCCTTCTTGGCGGCCCGCTTCTTGGGCGTCGGCCCCCGGTCCCGACGGTCCTGGAGGAGCTCGGCGGCCCGCTCGAGCGTCACGTCTTCTACGGTGTCGTCCTTGCGGAGGGACGCGTTGGTCTCGCCGTCGGTCACGTAGGGCCCGAACCGGCCCTCCCGGACGACGACGGGCTTGTCGGAGACCGGATCGTTGCCCAGCTCCCGCAGTGGGGCGGCGGCCGCCGCCCGTCGGCGACCGAACTGCTTGGGCTGGGCCAGCAGAGCCAGCGCTCCCTCCACGGTCACCGTGAAGATCGCCGCCTCCGAATCGAGGCTCCGGGTCTCCTCGCCCTTCTTGATGTAGGGCCCGTAGCGGCCGCCCTGGGCGGTGATCTCGACACCGTCGCCAGGGTCGACGCCGACGGTCCTCGGCAGCGAGAGCAGGCGGAGCGCGTCGTCGATGGCGAGCGTGGCAAGGCTCATGTCGGCGAAGAGGGAGGCCATCTTCGGCTTGACCTTGGGCGGGAGGGTCTCGGCATCACCGAGCTGCACATACGGCCCGAACCGGCCGTTCTTGGCGTACACCGGCAGCCCGGACTCCGGGTCGGTCCCGATCGGATCGTCGCCCTTCGGGGCGGCGAGCAGGTCGAGCGCCTGGTCGAGGGTGAGCTCGTCGAGCGGGGTCGCCGGCGGGATCGACGCGGTGTCCTCGCCCCGGCGCACGTACGGACCGAACTTGCCGTTGCGCACGGCCACCGGCTGGCCGTCGGGGTCCTCCCCGAGCGGGATGGTGTTGATCTCGGCCGGATCCGCGTCGACGAGCGCGTCGGCGCAGAGCACCTTCACGCCCGGCGAGCCGTTGCCGAACCAGAAGTGCGCCAGATAGGGCTCGCGAGCCCCGCGCCCACCCGCGATCTCGTCGAGCTGCTCCTCCATGTGCGCCGTGAACTCGTAGTCGACCAGCTGGGTGAAGTGGCCCTCGAGGAGCTTCGTGACGGCGAAGGCGTCGGGCGTGGGCACCAGGGCCTGCCCCTTCTTGAAGACGTACTCGCGGGCCTGGATCGTCTGCATGATCGAGGCGTAGGTCGAGGGCCGGCCGATCCCGAGCTCCTCCAGGCGCCGCACCAGGGTGGCCTCGGTGTAGCGGGCCGGGGGTTGGGTGGTGTGGCCGTCGGCCTCCAGCACGGGCTCGGGCAGGACCTGACCTTCGGCCAGCTCGGGGAGGCGGGCCGTGTCGTCGCCGTCGGACTCGGCATCGTCGCCGGCGAAGCCGTATACGGCGAGGAAGCCAGGGAACGTGATCGTGCGGCCGGAGGCGGTCCAGGCGGTGGCCGCCCCCGTCGAGGTGGTGGCCGCCAGGCGGACCGTCACCGTCTGGCCGGTGGCGTCCGGCATCTGGGAGGCGAGCGTCCTCTGCCAGATCAGCCGGTAGAGGTCGAGATCGGCCCCCCGCAGCTCGCCGGCGAGCTGGTCCGGTGACCGGAACGTCTCGCCGGCCGGGCGGATGGCCTCGTGCGCCTCCTGGGCGTTCTTGGACCGCTTGGCGTAGGTGCGGGGAGCCGGCGGTACGTAGGTCGACCCGAACAGGGCGCCGATCTGCGCTCGGGCGGCGGCGAGCGCCGTGTCCGACAGCGTCGTCGAGTCGGTCCGCATGTAGGTGATGTAGCCCCGCTCGTAGAGGCCCTGCGCCACCCGCATGACCTCCCGGGCGCTGAGTCGCAACCGGCTCCCGCCGACCTGCTGGAGGGTCGAGGTGATGAACGGCGGCTTCGGCCGTTGCGTGTACGGCCGGGTCTCGACCGACGAGACGGCGAAGGTGGCTCCGTCCAGCTCGCCGCTCAGGCGGGCGGCGGCCACCTCGTCGAGCACGATGGCGTCGGCCCGGGTCATGGCGCCCGTGGCGTCGAAGTCGCGGCCCTCGGCGATCCGGCGACCGTCGACCGACTGCAGGGCCGCCGTGAAGGCGGGCTCCGTCGGGAAGGTCGCTTCCAGTCCCCACCAGTCGGCGGCCACGAAGGCCATCCGCTGGCGCTCCCGTTCGACGACGAGACGGACCGCCGGGCTCTGGACCCGCCCGGCGGAGAGTCCCGGGCGGATCTTGCGCCAGGCGACCTCCGAGACCGGGTAGCCGAACAGGCGGTCGACGATCCGTCGGCTCTCCTGGGCGTCCACCAACCCGTAGTCGATGTCCCGGGCCGCGCCCACGGCCTGCTCGATGGCTGGGCGGGTGATCTCGTGGAAGACCATCCGGCGTACCGGCACCCGGGGCTTGAGGACCTCGAGGAGGTGCCACGAGATGGCCTCACCCTCACGGTCCTCGTCGGTGGCAAGGTAGAGCTCGTCGGCCTCCTTCAGCGCCCGACGCAGCTCGGCGATGCGGTCGCGGTCGGCGGTGACCTCGTAGTCGACCTTGAAGTGGTTGTCGACGTCAACGCTCAGACCCTTCCGGGGCAGGTCCCGGATGTGCCCGTAGGAGGCCAGGACCGTCCAGTCGGAGCCGAGGAACCCGGCGATGGTGCGCGCCTTCGCAGGCGACTCGACGATGACGAGAGGTCCGGCCATGAGAACGGAGAGAAGAACCCGAAGCCGACGCCGTTGTCAACCTCGGCGGTTGTCGGGCCGGGCGGGTGGGCCCCCCGCCCGGCTCCAGGGTCTACGCCAATCGTTCCGCCGGACGGGGGGCCCATCCGCCCTTTGCGCTCTCGACGCGGCGCTCAGGACGACGCCGGCTTCGGGTCCTGGTGAAACCGTTCCATCAGGGCTTGAGAGGAGGGGGTTGGCAGTCCGTTCGTACCGACCGGGCTAGTGGGTGAGCGATTCTTTGGCGGCTCTGAGTTGGGCTCTCAGGTCGTGGTCTTCGTCGCCTAGGTCGTAGATCCAGCGGTCGAGGGCGTCCAGGGCGAGCTTGTCCGGGCTGTCTCCGGGCTCCACGCCGCCGCCGGTGGCGCGTGGGACAACGCCAAGAAGTACATCGAGGACGGACACGAGGGTGGCAAGGGCTCGGAAGCCCACAAGGCCGCCGTCATCGGCGACACCGTCGGCGATCCGTTCAAGGACACCGCCGGCCCGGCGCTCAACCCCCTCATCAAG
>DASXLH010000090.1:0-5156 GCA_036496335.1 Acidimicrobiales bacterium | reverse complement strand
TAGCCGGGGAGCCGGCGATGCAGATCGGTCGGCGCACTCGTTGGTCGCGCGGGGCGTTCGGCCTCGACGCGGGCCGGATTGACGAGGATGAGCGGCTCGGTGTGGGGCACAGTGTTCGGGCCGGGACGCCGAATTTACGAGAATGCAATGGTCTCGCGTTGACATCGCGTGTCGGTGGCGAGGACGCTAGTCGGTGGTGGTCACCTTCACGCTCAATGGCGCCGAGACGTCGGTCTCGGATACGCATCCGCACCTCCTCGCGGCATTGCGCGAGGAGCTCGGCGTGTGCTCGCCCAAAGACGGCTGCGCGCCGTCGGGCCAGTGCGGCTGCTGCACCGTGCTCGTCGACGGCAGCGCCCGCGTGGCGTGCGTCACGCCGGCCGAGCGGATCGCGGGACGGGTGGTCACGACCGTCGACGGGCTCGACCCGGTCGAGCGCGACGCGATGGCGGCGTCGTTCGTGGCCACCGGCGGGTCGCAGTGCGGGTTCTGCACGCCGGGAATCGTGGTCCGGGCGGCCGCGCTGCGCGGAAAGGGCCCGGTGAGCCCGGTCGGTGTCGATCGCGCCCTCGCCGCCCACCTGTGCCGCTGCACCGGCTGGCAGACCATCGGCGAGGCGTGGGACGCCCTCGGGGCGGCCGTGCCGTCCCGCGACCTGGCGGCTGCTGGTCAGCGGGCATCGATCGAGGGACGCGTACCCCAGCGGGTCGGCCCGACAGTGCCGTTGGGCCGGGTCGGCTTCGCCGACGACACCGCCCCGGAGAACGCCCTCGTGGCTGTTCCCGACGGGCGGGGCGGTTGGGCGACGGCGGAGACCCTGACCCAGGCCCGCCGGTTGGCCGGCACCGTCCAGGGCCGGCGGTCCACGGTCGGCGCCGTCCCCCCGCTGGAGGTGGCGCCGGGGTCATGGGACCTCACCCTGCGGACGTCGTGGGTCGAGCCCGCCTACCTCGAGACCGACGCCGCCTGGTGCCTACCGGGGGGCGAGCCCGTGAGCCCCGTCGCCAACGGCGGCGCCTTCGGTGGGAAGGCGGACTCCCCCGTGCGGGCCGCCGCCCGGGAGCTGGCCGACCGCCACGGTCGACCGGTGCGCGTGATCCTGTCCAGGGAGGACACCGTCCGGGACGGCCCGAAGCGGCCGCCGGTGGCCATCGGCGCGCGGGCCGACGGATCGGGAGCGGTCCGGGTGGTCCGCACGGCCGGCATCCGCGGCGCGATTCACTCCACGGCACCTGGCTTCGAGGTCGAAGAGCTCGATGTGCAAGGGCCACCCACCTCGAGCAGGATCCGCGCTGCCGGCTGGGCCGAGGCGGCGATCGTGCTGGCCGGGCTGCAGGGCTCGCCGGAGGCGACGGTGACCTCGCCCGACGGGGCGGTGGCCACGGCCTCGGTCGGCGCGGAGGGAGTGCGGATCCGGGTGCGCTGCGGGCCCCCGCTCGACGCCGTGGTCCTGCGGTCGTACTGCATCGGCGCCGCCCACATGGCGTTGGGTTGGGTGCGCCAGGAGGGTCTGGCCCTCGGCCACGACGGCGTCCCGGTCGACCTCACGATCCGGTCGTTCGGGATCGTCCGTCCGGCGGCGATGCCCCCCGTCGAGGTCGAGATCGAGGTGGACGGGGCGGCGTCCGCGCCGGTCAACGGCTCCGACGCGGTGTTCGCAGCGGTGGCGGCCGCCGATTGGATCCGGCAGGGTTGTCCCCCGGACTGGCCCACGGGGAGCGCGGGATGACGACAGAGCAGGGGACCGAACCGGGTGGGGCGCCCCGGCCGATCGGGCCGTACCGCCCGGTGGTCCGAGCCGGTGAGCTCCTCTTCGTCTCGGGTCAGCTCGGCACGGTCGACGGCGAGCTGGCCGACGGCCTCGCCGCCCAGGTCACGGCCGCGCTGGCCAACCTCAGCGCCGTGCTGGCCGGCGCCGGGGCGAACCTCGCCCAGGTCGTGAAGACGACCGTCTTCCTGGTGGACATGGCCGACTTCGAGGCGATGAACGAGGCCTATCTGGTCGGCTTCGGCGACCACCGCCCCGCCCGCTCGGCGGTGGCGGTCGCCGCCCTGCCACGCGGCGCCCGCGTCGAGATCGAAGCGGTCGCCCATCTCGGGAGGTGATCGCCGTCGGGCCACACCGTGTCGGTCGCGGCGTGCGAGACTGACACCCATGGCCGGAGCCGTTGCCATCGTCGCTGTGCTCGTGCTCTTCCCGGTGGTGTTCCTGATGAGCATGTCGGTCCTGGCCGCTGTCCTCGGGGCCACCGTCAAGCGGGACGTCGAGAACCGCTACGAGGGCTCCGAGCTCCTCGACCTCAACACCTGAGGCGCCGCTTCCTGGCTTCGGGAACGGTTCAGAAGCCCCAACGGGTCTCACCGAAGCGGTAGCCGACCGAGCGGACGGTGGAGATCAGCGCCGCCTGCTCCTCGCCCAACTTGGCCCGCAGGCGGCGGACGTGCACGTCGACGGTGCGGGCGCCGCCGTAGTAGTCGTAGCCCCAGACCCGTGACAGCAGCGTCTCACGGGTGAAGACCTTGCCGGGGTGGGAGGCCAGGAACTTCAAGAGCTCGTACTCCATGTAGGTGAGGTCGAGCGGCCGTCCGCCGATGGCGGCCTGGTAGGTCTCGAGGTTGAGCACCAGCGGTCCGTACTCGATGAGCTCCGGCCGGGTGCCTCGACCGGTGCGCCAGAACAGGTGCTTGAGCCGGGAATCGAGCTCGTTCTGGCGGACGGGTGACAGGCAGAAGTCGTCGAAGAGGTCGTCCCGGAGCTCGAGGTCGGTCAGCTGGGCGCCGTTCACGAGGAGGAGCAGGGGCTCGAGCGGTATGTCCCGCTTGCGGAGGGCGCGGCACAACGCGAAGGCGGCCTCGGGCTCGTCGTCGGCGCAGATGAGGGCGCCGGCCCACCCGTCGTCGGGCTCCATGCGGACGGCGGCCTCGAGGGTGGCCACCGCCTTCCAGGGGTAGCCACCCAGGTCGAGCGCCTGGACGACCTCTGGCGGAGGAGGGTCGGGGAACAAGAGCAGCGGCTCCAAGGCTCTGACTTCCTACAGCCTCGGGTAGTACCGGTCGAGTTCGAACTGGCTGACCTGCGTGCGGTAGTCGGCCCACTCGGCCCGCTTGTTGCGGGCGAACCACTCGAAGACGTGGTCGCCGAGGGTCTCCTTGAGCAGGGAGGACTGCTCCATAGTCGCCACCGCGTCGTGGAGGTTGCCGGGCACCCGGGCCAGCCCCTCGGCCCGGAGCTCGGCGGGATCTCGGGTCAGGAGGTTGCCCTCGGTCTCGGCCGGGAGCTCGTAGCCCTGCTCGATGCCGTCGAGCCCGACGGCCAGCACGCAGGCGAAGGCGAGGTACGGGTTGCACGACGGGTCCGGGGCCCGGTACTCGATCCGGGTGGATTCCGCCCGGTTCCGCTTGGAGCGGGGGACGTTGACGATGACCGAGGCGTTGTTGCGGGCCCAGGAGGCGAAGACCGGCGCCTCGGAGCCGTCGGGCACGAGGCGCTTGTAGGAGTTCACCGTCGGGTTCGTGATGGCCGTCAGCTCCGGGGCGTGGCGCAACAGCCCGGCGATGAAGCCCTTGGCCACCTTCGAGAGGCCGTACTCGTCGCCGGGGTCGTGGAAGGCGTTGGTCTCGCCCTCGAAGAGGGAGAAGTGGGTGTGCATGCCGGAGCCCTGCACACCGGCCATGGGCTTCGGCATGAACGTGGCGTGCACGCCGGCCGCCCGGGCGATCTCCTTCACCACCAATCGGGTGGTCATCACCGTGTCGGCCATCGTGAGGGCGTCGGTGTGGCGGAGATCGATCTCGTGCTGGCTCGGGCTGTCCTCGTGCTGGGAGTACTCGACGGGGATGCCCATCTCCTCCAGGGTGAGCACCGTCCTCTTGCGCAGGTCGGTGGTGAGGTCACCGACGGTGAGCTCGAAGTAGGACCCACGGTCGAGGGGCTCGAGCGGCTTCGACGGATCGTCGCTCCGGAAGTAGAAGTACTCGATCTCGGGGGCGGCGTAGAACGTGAAGCCCTTGTCCCGCGCCCGTTCCAGCGTGCGCCGGAGGACCCAGCGGGGGTCGCCCTCAAAGGGTGTGCCGTCGAGGTTGAGGATGTCGCACACCACCTTGGCGACCGGGCCGCCTGCGCTCTGCAACGGCAGGATCTGGAAGGTGGTGGGGTCGGGCCGGGCGAGGACGTCGCTCTCCTGGACCCGGCTGAAGCCGTCGACGGCGGAGCCATCGAAGGTCATGCCCTCCTCGAGGGCGTTCTCGAGCTCGGCCGGCGTGATCGCCAGCGCCTTGGGGACCCCGAGGACGTCCGTGAACCACAACTGGATGAAGCGGATCCCACGCTCCTCCACCGTGCGCAGTACGTAGTCCTGCTGGCGCTCCACGGCCGCATCATCGCATCCGCCCGGGCCTGGTCCGTCCGGGGCGCCGTCCAGTTCATGCGCCGTTCACATTTGAGAAAAGGGCGGGTAACCCCTGGCTGGTTGCGTGGCACCCGTCCCCGCTAGAACCCCTTCCGACAAGAGACGACGAGGAGACGAGCGCCCGTGGTTTACAAGGCTGAGTACATCTGGATCGACGGCACTGAGCCGACGCCCCTGCTGCGCTCCAAGACGAAGATCATGAACGACGGCGCGGAGCCGCCGATCTGGGGCTTCGACGGTTCGAGCACCAACCAGGCCGAGGGTCACGCGTCCGACCGGGTGCTGCGCCCGGTGTTCACGTGCGCGGACCCCATCCGGGGTGGCGACGACATCCTCGTGTTGTCCGAGGTGCTCAACATCGACATGACGCCGCACGAGACCAACACGCGTGCCGCGTTGGCCGAGGTGGCCGAGAAGTACGCCGACTACGAGTCGCTGTTCGGCCTCGAGCAGGAGTACACGCTCTTCAAGGGCACCCGGCCGCTCGGCTTCCCGGAGGCCGGCGGCTACCCCGGTCCGCAGGGCCCGTACTACTGCGGCGTCGGCCAGGACGACATCTACGGCCGCCCGCTGGTGGAGGACCACCTCGAGGCGTGCATCGAGGCCGGCCTCGAGATCTCGGGCATCAACGGCGAGGTCATGCCCGGCCAGTGGGAGTTCCAGGTCGGCCCGGTCGGGCCGGTCGAGGTCTCCGACCAGCTGTGGATCGCCCGCTGGCTGCTCCACCGCCTCGGTGAGGACCACGGC
>DASXLH010000089.1:0-5127 GCA_036496335.1 Acidimicrobiales bacterium | reverse complement strand
AACACGGCTTCGGGACAGAGGCGGCAGGCCCGGGTGGACGCCATGGCGGAGTGGACGCCGTAGGCCCGGGCCTCGTACGAGGCGGCCGCGACCACGCCCCTGGCCCCGGCCCCGCCCACCACCACCGGCCGGCCCCGCAGGCCCGGATCGTCGAGCAGCTCGACGGCCACGAAGAAGGCATCCATGTCGACGTGCAGGATCGACCTCGGATCACTCACCCGGTCGGGAATCTAGGCCGGTCTGCCCGGCTCCGGACTCGATGCCGTCCCAAGCTCGAAGCATTGACCGGAAGCAGGGCCGGGAAGGCTCGTTCCCTACGATGACCGCCATGTCCGAGCGCGGTCCCGACCGGTCGGCGCGGGCCGACCAGACGGCCCGGGCCTACACGACCTCGGCGCTTCCCTCGACGTCGGCCCGGGCCCTGGCGTTCGTGGCCATCCTCGTCGCCGGCCTCTGCGGCGGCCTGATCGGCTGGTCCGTCGTCGACCTGCAGTGCGGCCCCAGCAAGTCGTCGAACCCCGGGGTGGCCGTCTCCACCAGCCACGACAGCGGCTGCACGGCCTGGTCGGCGGTCGGCGCCTTCGTGGGCGCGGTGTTCGCGGCGGGCGGCGTCGGGATCGTGTCGGTGCTCGTGCTCCGGGCCATGGCCGAGTGGCGGCGCACCCTCGAGGTCGAGGAGCTGCCCCGGCGGCCGAGTCCGCCGGGCCGGGCACCGCCCGCCGGCTGAGCGCCGGCGCCCCGGGGGGCGAGCGACGCTCCTCGTCAGCCCGTCAGGTGGGCATCGAACCAGGCCAGCGTGCGAGGCCAGGCATCGGCCGACGCTTCGGCGTTGTAGCTGGCGCGGGCGTCGCAGTGGAAGCCGTGCTCGGCCTGGGCGTAGCGGACCACCTCCGTCTCCTCGCCCGAGGCGGCCACCGCCGCCCGGAGGGCCTCGACGTCGTCCACCGGGATCCCCCGGTCGAGGTCGCCGAACAGCCCGAGCCAGGGCGCCCGCAGCTCGGGCGCCGCCTCGAGCATCGACGGGAAGCCGAAGCGTCCCTCCCGGACGCCGCCGCCGTAGAACGTGACGGCGGCCCCGACGTCGCGCTGGACGCCGATGTGGAACGCCACCGTCCCGCCCATGCAGAAGCCGACCGCTCCGACGCCGGAGATCGGGATGCCGGCCCCTTCGAAGTGGGCCAGGGCGACGTCGACGTCCTCCATGACGCCCTCCGCGGTGACCTTGCCCATGTGCTCCATCACCGGGGCCATGTCGACGTAGCCGAGCTTCGGATCACCGGTCCGATGGAAGAGATGGGGCGCCACCGCCAGCCACCCCTCGTCGGCGAACCGCCGGCAGATGTCCTCGATGTGGTCGTTCACGCCAAAGGCCTCCTGCACGACGAGGACGCCGCCCTTGGGCGCGGTCGTCGGGGTGTGCACGGAGAGCGGGGTCTCAGCCATGGCCGGACCCTACGGCCGACCCGGCGGCGCCTGGCACCGGTGCCCCAGTCAGCCGCCCGCTTTGCGCTCAGCGCAGGCGGACCCGCCGGAACGCCTCGGCCCACCGCACGCCGGCGCGGCGGCCCTCCTCCTCGAGGCGCGCCCGCACGAAGTCGCCGAGCCACTCGTCGGCGTCGGCCTCCAACTGCGACCGGTGGCAGAGCATGGCGGCCGCCTTGGCCTCCATCGAGCCGGCCACGTCGACCCAGGCGTCCGGCTCGAGCGTTCCCGAGAGCAAGACGGTGCCGACGTGGTGAGCCGGCCCACGATCCCGGTAGTAGAGCGGCGAGGAGGCGGCCGGGGCCACAGCGTCGAGCGTGGCCCACCCGACCGCTCTGTGGTCGGCATGGTTCACGTAGGCGTCGCCGAAGAACACCGCGGTGGGATCGGGGCAGATCACGACATCCGGGCGCCATCGGCGCACGATGCCCACCAGCTCCTCGCGCAGCGCCGGGGCATCGGCGACCTCGCCGTCGAGGTGGTCGAGGACCTCGACGCCGGCCACGCCGAGCGTGGCGGCGGCGGCCTCGACCTCCCCCGCCCGGCGGGCCGCCAGCTCGGCGGGATCGGTGTCGGGGTCGGCGCTGCCCTTGTCACCGGCCGCCACCACCACCACCAGCACCTGGCAGCCCGATGCCGCCCAACGGGCCAACGAGCCGCCGCAGGACACCTCCGGATCACCCGGATGGGCGTAGACGGCGAGGGCCCGGGCGGGGTTCTCGCCGAGCAGCTCAGCCACCGGGGGAACCTAACCTCTGCGCCGTGACCGGACCGTCCCGCCCAGGCTCGGCCGTTCCCGAGCCCGAGCTGGTCGCGACGCTGCTGGCGCTCGCCGTCGAGCTGGGCGAGGCGGCCGCCGCCCTTTTGGCGGCCGGGCGTGGTGCGGAGGCCGCCGGCTGGGTCACGGGCACCAAGAGCAGCCCGACCGACCACGTCACCGAGGTCGACCGCGCCTCCGAGCAACTGATCGTCGAGGGCATCCGGCGGGGCCGACCCGACGACGGGATCCTGGGCGAGGAGGGGGCGGCCCGCGAGGGCACGTCCGGGGTCCGCTGGATCATCGACCCCCTCGACGGCACCACCAACTTCGTCTACGACCTGCCCGCCTACGCCGTGTCGATCGGCGTGGAGCACGAAGGTCGAACCGTCGTCGGGGTGGTCGTCGACGCCGCCCGGCGAGAGACGTTCACCGCCACCGTCGGGGGCGGCGCCTGGCTCGGAACGACCCAGCTCCGGTGCGGCACCGGCCCCGACCTCGGCCTCGCCCTGGTGGGAACGGGGTTCTCCTATGACGCCGAGAGGCGTCGCCACCAGGGCGCCGTCGTGGCCGCGCTCCTGCCGGAGATCCGCGACCTGCGCCGGGTCGGGGCCGCCGCCATCGATCTGTGCTGGGTGGCTTGCGGCCGCCTCGACGCGTTCTACGAACGCGGCCTGCAACCGTGGGACCTGGCGGCCGGCGCCCTGATCGCCGCCGAAGCGGGTGCCGAGGTGTCGGACCTGGCCGCCGGCCCCCCGTCCGGCGTCTTCACCCTGGCCGCGGCCCCCCCGCTGGGGGCGCGGCTGCGGACCCGGCTGCGGGAGCTGGGCGCGGCCGGCTCGTGAGCCATCACGTCCGCCGGCGCTCCGTCGGCATCCGCTTCGGGAACAACTGCCCATCTCGGCACGGAACGGAGGCTCCTGACAACACGGGGTGTCAATCCCTTCCCTCCGTCATCCAATCGTCATGTTCGGGTCACGGAGCTGACGGTTTGGTGGGTCAGCCTCGTCCGAATGGGCACGGAGCAGACCCCGCCCGTGCCCGCTGGCGTGCCGGCCCCAGGGGCGGCCGGACCGGGGGGCGGCGCCGAGGGCGCCGTCCTTGCCGTGACGGGATGCCTCGACGGCAGGGCCGGGCTTCGCCTCCTGGCCGCGGCCAAGGGGGCCCTGGCCGCCGGCGCCTGCCGGATCGACGTCGACCTGTGCGCCGTCACCGACTTCACCCCGCCGGGCACCGCCGCCCTCGCCGCCTGCCGCCAGCTGGCCGCTCGGGCTGGGGATCGGCCGGGCGGGGTCGAGGTGCACTACCGGACCAGTCGGGGACCGGGACGGGACGCCATGCTGGCCGCGTTCGCCCAGGTGCAGGACGACGACGGTGCAAGCGCGGATGCATGGGACGCCGAGGATCCGCTCCCGACGACCGGCCTGCGATCTCCCTGAGCGCTGGGCTCGCCCGGCTCGACCCCGCTCCACACCCTCGCCCGAGGGTCCCTGGGGGCAGGCCGCGGCTCATCGTCACCACCTCCCGGCGCCCGATCGGGCATCCTTCCTAGGTGCCTACCCACATCCTGACGGTCGAGGACGACGAGCGGATCCGCTCGGCGGTCCGCATGGCGCTCGAGGACGAGGGGTGGGAGGTGTCCGAGGCGGCCAGCGGCGAGGAGGCGGTGGCCTCCTTCGAGGTCCTCCCGGCCGATGTCGTCTTGCTCGATCTCATGCTGCCCGGCATCGACGGCTTCGAGGTGTGCCGGACCTTGCGGCGCCAGAGCGACGTCCCCATCGTGATGGTCACGGCCCGGACCGACACCCACGACGTCGTCGCCGGTCTCGAGGCCGGAGCCGACGACTACCTGACCAAGCCGTTCCAGCCCAAGGAGCTCTCGGCCCGGATCCGGGCACTGTTGCGCCGGGCCCGACCGGCCGAATCGGGCCGGGCCCAGCTCCGATTCGGCGATCTGGTGGTGATCCCCGACGAAGGGGTGGTGCGCCTCTCCGGCACCGATCTGCACCTCACCAAGACCGAGTTCCGGCTGCTGTGCGAGCTGGCGTCGGCGCCGGGACGGATCTTCAGCCGCGAGCAGCTGCTCGAGCGGGTGTGGGGATACGACTTCTTCGGCGACGGCCGGCTCGTCGACGTCCACGTCCGCCGCCTCCGCACGAAGATCGAACCGGATGCCGCCCACCCCCGCTATGTCCTCACCGTCCGGGGCCTCGGCTACAAGCTCCAGACCTAGGGGCCCGGTCGGCAAGACCGGGCGCCGGGTCGCGAGCTCGGCCAGGCGGTTCATGCGCCTGGGCCTGCGCGCCCGCCTGACCGTCGCGTTCGCGCTGGGGGCGCTGGGTCTGTCCCTGCTCCTGGCGTCGGTCTCGTACGCCGTGGCCCGCGAGAACCTCGTGAACCAGCGGGAGACCGCCGCCACCCGTCAGGCGTTCGTGAACGCCCGCGTGCTGCGCGACGCCGTCCCGCTGGAAGGTGGCGACGAGCAGGCCGTCCTCGAGTCGCTGAGCTCGCCGTCCGGCGCCAGCCCCATCCTCTTCCGGGACGGCCAGTGGTACGAAGCCGACCCCGTCAGCCGTGGTCGCGAGGAGGTCCCGCTCGCCCTGCGGACGATGGTGTTGAAGGGCGAGCCGGCCAAGATGCGCTTCCGGCTCGACGGGCAGTCGTTCATGGCCGTGGGCGTTCCGATCCCGTCGATCAACGGCTCCTACTTCGAGATCGCGTCGTTCAGCGAGGTCGACTCGTCCCTATCGTCGATCGGCTTCGCCCTGGGCGTGGCCGCCATCGTCACCACCGCCGCCGGTGCCCTCCTCGGCGCGGTCGCCAGCCGACGCGTCCTTCGTCCCCTCACGCCGATCGGCTGGGCGGCGGAGGCCATCGCCGGCGGCCGG
>DASXLH010000088.1:0-9722 GCA_036496335.1 Acidimicrobiales bacterium | reverse complement strand
CGGGCTCGGGCTGTGCGGCCTCGGGGCGGCCAAGGCCGGAGGGTTCCCGCCTCGTGCTCAACCGGACCATGGGCCGGCCGGCCGTCCCGGCGATCGTCAGCGCCGCCCGCAGGCGAGCGGACGGGCCGGGCCGGGCCGGTCGGGTCCCGTCCCGCCCCCGGCCGAGCCGGGCTGACCGCCCGTCGCCGGTCCGGACGCGCCCGTCCGGACCGGGTCCTGTCGGTCCCTTCACGGATCGACCCCGCGGGCGTACTGTTCGTCGGACCCAGCCCCACAGGAGGTGCCGTGGTCGCGATCACCGAGGACGAGATCCGGTCGTTGGCTTCGTTCCGAGGGGGTGATGCGCCCGTCACCAGTTGCTACATCGACGTCGACGGGCATCACACCGCCCGCCGCCACGAGCTGGTCCATTCGGTGGAGGTGCTGGTGCGCCAGGCGCAGGCGCGCTTCGCCTCGGAACCCACGGTCGGGCCCGATCTCGAACGGGTGCTCGAGCTGGTGCGGAGCGACCTCGATCGCTCCCGGACGCGGGGCCTGGCCGTCTTCGCCTGCTCCGCCCGCGACCTGTGGCGGGTGGTCGAGCTGCCCGTCTCGGTCCGCAACCAGATCACGGTGAACGACGTGCCGGCCGTCAGCCAGCTCGAACGGGTCCTCGACTGCAACGAGCGCTTCGGCCTCCTGCTCGTCGACCGGCAGCGGGCCCGGGTCCTCGTCTACGACCTCGGGGAGCTCGTCCACGCCCGGGAGCTGGTCGACCCGTTGCCGAGGGCCGAGGACGACGACCACTCCTACCGCCGGGAGCGGGCCGAGCACCACCAGAGCGCGCTGGTCCACCAGCACCTGCGCCGGGCCGCCGGCGCCATGTTCGACCTCTTCAAGGAGGGCGGGTTCGACCGCCTCATCGTCGGCGGTCCCGACGAGGTCGCCCGCGAGCTGGAGTCGCTGCTGCACCCCTACCTGCGGGAGCGGATGGACGCCCGGTGCGCGATGCCGGTGACGGCTTCGGACGACGACCTCCGGAGCGTCGCGTCGGCGGTGGAGGCCCAGCTCGGCCGGGCCAAGGAGGGCGAGGTGGTGGCGCGCCTGCGGGGCGCCGTCGGCGGCGGGCGGCGGGGCATATCCGGGCTCGAGCCGACCCTTCGGGCCCTGGTGGCCCGGCGGGTGGACACCCTGGTGGTGTCGGCCGGTTTCTCCTCGCCGGGCTGGCGCTGCGGGTGCGGGTGGCTCGGCCGGATCGGCCGCCACTGCCCCGACTGCGGGGGCGAGATGACCGCCATCGACGACATCGTGGAGGAGTCGATCGAGTTGGCCCTGAGCCAGTCGTGCCGGGTCGAGCTGTGCGAGGGGAACGCCGACCTCGACGTGCTGGGGCGCATCGGCGCCCTCCTCCGCTACTAGGGACCCGAGCGGAGAGGTGGATCTTGGAGCGGAGCGAGGTTTCGGTTCGGCGCCCGGGCGCCGAACCAGAGCACGGCGTTGATCGGGAACCTCGCCTGTCGGCTCGGTTCCTGAGCCGTCGGGATGTGACGTGACGGCGGATCTCCGCCCGGCTCGGATCGGGATCGACGTCGGTGGCACCAAGATCCTCGCGCTCCTCCTCGACCCCGCCGACGAGGTCGTGCTGGAGCGTCGCCTCGCCACGCCGCCCGACGGCGACGGGCTCGTAGCTGCGCTGGTGGAGGTGACGAGCCAACTGGTCGACGCTGCCCCGGGAGCCGGCTGCCGGGTGGAGGCGATCGGCGTCGGGATGATGGGACTGATCGACCGTATGGGGACGATGCGCTTCGCCCCCAACCTTCCCGGCGTCGTCGAGGTCGCCATCGGTCCCCGCCTCGCCGACGGGATCGGCCTGCCGGTGGTGGTCGACAACGACGCCACCTGCGCCCTCAGGGGTGAGCACGCCCTGGGGGCGGTGCGGGGTGTGGCCGACGCGGTGCTGGTCGCCTTCGGCACCGGGATCGGCGCCGGGATCCTCCTCGATGGCACCATCGTTCGGGGCGCCAACGGCTTCGCCGGCGAGGCCGGGCACATGGTGGTGCAACGTGACGGTGTGCCCTGTCCGTGCGGCCGGCGGGGTTGCTGGGAGCGCTATGCCTCCGGTACCGGGCTGGGCCGCTTCGCCCGTGAGGCGGCCGAGGCCGGGCGGGCCCCCCGCCTGGTCGCCCTGGCCGGCGGTGACCCGCTCGACGTCCGGGGCGAGCACGTGACCCGGGCCGCCGCCGAGGGCGACCCCGTCGCCCTGGAACTGGTCGGCGAGTTCGCCGATTGGGCCGGGCTGGGCATCGTGAACCTCACCCAACTGCTCGACGTCACCACCGTGGTGATCGGCGGCGGCATGGCCGAATCGGCAGGGGTCCTGCTGGAGCCGATCCGCCGCTCGGTGGCCCGTCGCCAGGTCGCGCCGGAGCACCGCCCACCGGTGGCGGTCATCGCCGCCATGCTCGGCGAGCGGGCGGGTGCCATCGGCGCCGCGCTGCTCGCCCGACCCGGGGCCGACCGGGCTCACCCCGGAGGCGGGGGGACGGGGCACTAGCGTCCGGAGGTGGAGCCCCTGCCCCTGACCCCGCTCAGCGTCGGCGAGATCATCTCCCACGCGGTGGCGATCTACCGGGACCGCTTCGGCGACCTCGCCCGCGCCGTGGCGGTCGTCCTGCTCCCCATCACGGCCATCCAGCTCGTGCTGCGGCTCCTCTTCCTGCACGACTCCGGGGGCTTGGCCATCCTGGCCGCGCTCGTCACCACCGTCATCACGCTGCTGGCCAGCCAGGTCGGCACGGCCGCCTGCTTCCAGATCTCGGGCGGCGCCTTCGTGGGCCAGCGGCCGACCTGGGAGGAGTCGCTCGACTTCGGCTTCAACCGGCTCAGACCGCTCGTCGTCCTGGAGATCATCTTCGGTTTTGGCGTCCTGGCCGGGCTGATCGCCTTCGTCCTGCCGGGCATCTATCTGGCGGTCGCCTGGCAGCTGGCCATACCCGTCCTCCTGTTCGAGGGCCTCTCCGGCACCAAGGCGCTGGCCCGGTCCCGCGAGCTCCTCCGGGGCCGCTGGTGGCCGGCCCTCGGGCTGGTGCTCGTCCTGGCGTTGGTGTCGGTGATCGTCGACTCGGTGCTGGGGACGATCCTCGGGGGCCTCACCAACAGCTCGAACGACGTCTTCAACGAGCTGATCGGCTCGCTCGAGGGGTTGGCCTCCTCCGTGATCACGATCCCCTTGTCGGCCGCGGCCACGACGCTCCTCTACGTGCAGTCGCTGGTCAGACGGGACGAGGTCGACCTGGGCCGCCTCGCCAGCCGCCTGGGGGAGCGCTAACCCAGCCGGGCGGCGGGGGTCCCGGCGGTAACCTCCGACCATGGAGTTCCGCCGGATCGACGGCATGCCGCCCTACGTGCTCGCCATCACCAACGAGCTGAAGCAGCAGGCCCGGCGGGCAGGAGCCGACGTCATCGACTTCGGCTTCGGGAACCCCGACCTCCCCTCACCCGACATCGCGGTGGAGAAGTTGGCCGAGGCCGCCCGCAACGAGCGCAACCACCGGTACTCACAGTCGAAGGGGATCCCGAAGCTGCGCGAGGCGGTCGCCGACCTCTACGCCCGCAAGTGGAACGTGAAGCTCGACCCCGAGACCGAGGTCATCAACACCATCGGTGCGAAGGAGGGCTACAGCCACCTGATGTGGGTGCTGCTCCAGGCCGGCGACTGCGCCCTCGTCCCTTCCCCGTCGTACCCGATCCACATCTGGGGCCCGCTGTTCGCCGGCGCCAACGTCCGCGAGCTCCCGGTCGGGGCCCCGCAGGGCGACTTCTTCGAGGTGCTCCGGGAGCGCTTCGAGTACTCGTGGCCCAAGCCCCGGGTGATCGTCCTGTCCTTCCCCCACAACCCCACGACGGCCTGCGTCGACCTCGACTTCTTCCAGCGGGTGGTCGACTTCGCCCGCGAGCAGAACGTGGTGGTGGTGCACGACTTCGCTTACGCCGACCTCGGCTTCGACGGGTACGAACCGCCGTCGATCCTCCAGGCCGAGGGCGCCAAGGAGTGCGCCGTCGAGCTCTACTCGATGACCAAGTCGTTCTCCATGGCCGGCTGGCGGGTGGCCTTCATGGCCGGCAACCCCCAGGTCGTGGCGGCGCTGGCCAAGCTGAAGAGCTACCTCGACTACGGCACCTTCCAGCCCATCCAGATCGCGGCCACCGTCACCCTCAACGAGGCGCAGGACTACCCGAAGCAGGCCCGGGAGATCTACATGGGTCGCCGCGACGCGCTGTGCGAGGGCCTCGACCGGATCGGCTGGCACATCGACAAGCCCCGAGGGACCATGTTCGTCTGGGCCCCCATCCCGGAGCCCTACCGGGACCTCGGCTCCGTGGAGTTCTCGAAGTTGCTGGTCACCCAGGGCCACGTCGCCGTCGCCCCGGGCATCGGCTTCGGACCTGGCGGCGAGGGCTACGTGCGCTTCGCCCTCATCGAGAACGAGCAGCGGATCGGCCAGGCCGTCCGCAACCTCCGCCGAACCCTCGACCGCCTCGAGGTCTGAGCCCACCGGCGGAGCGGCTCGCCAGAACCGTACGGCTGCTGCACGCAAGGCTGCGCAGCGAAGCGGAGGGCGCGTTGGTGACGGTGCGCAGGCACTAGCCGGAGCAGCCACTCAGACACGTACGGCTGCGTGCACGCCCAGCTGCGCAGGCGAAGCCGGAGCTGCGCATCAGCGCGGCAGCAATCCTCCGAGGCAGAAGCTGACGGCGGCGTCGGCGACCTCGTCGGCGGGTGGGCCGTCGTCGCGCAGGAAGGACCTCGTCAGCTGGGTGAGGACCCCGAGGATGGCCTGGGTCAGCAGGGCCGGGTCGGCCTGGCGTAGGCGTCCCTGGTCCACACCGTCGGCGATGTGTCGATCGAGCTCATGGAAGAGCCGTTCCTGGCTCTGGTGGAGGGTGGGGGCGAAACGGCTCTCGGTGGCGGCGAACTGGAACAGGTCGAGCAGGTTGCGGTGGGCGTCGAGCCACCGGATCGAAGCCCGCAGGCCCAGCTCGATGCGGCGCACCACGTCTTCCTCGCTGCCGATGGCTTCGAGCAGGGCCCTGCGGAAGTCGGCTTGGGTCTCCCGGAGGATCTCCTCGAACAGAGCCTCCTTGGACTCGAAGTACCAGTAGAAGACGCCCTTGCCGACGCCGACGCCGTGGACCACCTCGGCCACCGACGTGGCGTGGTAGCCCTCTGCCGCGAACCGCTCGGTGGCGAAATCGAGGAGCTGCCGCCGCCGTTCCGACCCCCGCCGGGTCAGCCGCTTCGCCTCGCCAGCGGCTGCCACCCGATCAAACTAGACCCGACGGTCAAGAGAGCCATCCGGCGATGTCGCGGCTGGTCGCGGAGCGATGTTCCGGACGGTCGGGTGCACCGCTCGTTTCGTGACACAGAACGGACTGGGGGGAGGCGTTCTGCAGCAGATGAGCGATGCACTGCAAAAAAATCGGGACGAAACAAGTGGTTCACATGGCTTGCCTAGCCTCGGGTGGTGCAGACCTTCGTCGTGCGGGTGTGGCTGCCTGACCGCCCGGGGGCCCTGGGCCAGGTCGCTGGTCACATCGGGGCCGTGCACGGCGACGTGGTCGGCATCGACATCCTCGAGCGGGGTGCCAACCGGGCCATCGACGAGCTGGTGGTCGAACTGCCGGACGGGTCGGCGGTCGAGGAGCTGGTGGCGGCGATCCGGGCCGTGGACGGCGTCGACGTCGAGGACGTCCGCCCGGCGGTCGACTCGCTGCGCGATCCCCGCCTCGACGCTCTCGAGACGGCGGCGGTGCTGGTGGGCGCGACCGATGTCCCCGAGCTGCTCGGCCTCCTGGTGCGGCACTCCGAGATCGATTTCGGCGCCGACTGGGCGGTCGTGGTCGCGCCGGGTGTCGCCGAGGTGCAGGAGGCGATCGGCCCGGCGCCGTCGGCAGCCTGGCTGAACGCCTTCATCGAGGGAAGCCGGTTGTCGGCCCGGGTGGCGGCGGGCGAATCGGGGCCGGACGACGTGGCGTGGGCCCCGCTGCGCTCGGCCGAGCTCAACCTGGTGGTCGGACGATCGGGCCGGCCGTTGCGCTCCCGTGAGCGCCGCCAGCTGGCGGCGCTGGCCCGCATCGCCGACACCCGGTGGACGGAGGTGGTGGTCCGAGCGACCCCGACCCGTCTGTCCGGTGGCTGAGGGATCAGCCGGCCGGGACGACGACCTGGGCGTGGACCTGGGCGACGCCGGCGCCGAGGGTGCCGAGCGCCCCGGCCACGCCCTTCGACAGGTCGAGCACCCGACCTCCGACGTAGGGCCCGCGGTCGTTGACCAGCGCCAGCACGTGCCGGTCGCCCCGGGTGATCAGCAGCATCGTCCCCAGGGGCAGCGTGAGGCTGGCGACGGTCCAGCCCTCCTGGTCGAACACGGCTCCGCTGGCGGTGGAGTGACCGTCGAAGCCGGGCCCGTACCACGAGGCCTTCCCGTCGATCACGGTGCCGGTGGCGACCAGCCCGGCCGGCAGGCCAGCGACGGGCCCGAACGGGAAGCGAGCCATGAGCTCCGCCTGGTTGCGGGTGGAGCCCACGGCCCGGGGGTTGGCCGAGCGGTCGTAGGAGGCGGTGGCCGCCGCCCGGGCCCGGGCGGCATCGGCGTCGGCCCGCTGGCGGTCGCTGATGGTCTTCTCCAGGTCCGTGCGGAGGGCGGTCATGGTGTCCCGGTCCTTGCGGGCCTCGTCGGCCGCCTGCTCGGCTTGCAGGCGGGTGGCCTGCAGGTCGGCGTCGACGGCCCGGAACCGCTGGAGCTGGCCGCGGTCACCTTCCGACAGGGTCTCGGCCCAGGTGCGGCGGCGCAGGCCGGTGAGCTCGTCCTCGTCCGACGCGTCGACGAAGGCAGCCACGGCGTGATGGGCGACGGCCAGCCGGGCCTGTTCCATCAGGCCCGCCTGTGCCTCCATCCGCCCCGTGGCATCGGCGGCGGCGCCCTCGGCCCGGGCCAGCCGGTCGGTGGCGTCGGCGATGTCGTGGATGAGGGTGAGCCGCTTGGCCCGCAGCTCTGTGAGCGTCGGGGCCGGCTCGTCGGCCGCGACCAGGTTCGGGACGGCGGGGATGACGACCGACGCGATCGCCGCCACGGCGGCGATCCTGAGTGCGAGCGTGTAGCGGCCAGGGGCCTTCGGAGGTGTCATGAAGATCGGTGTGTTGACCGGCGGCGGTGACTGCCCGGGTCTGAATGCGGTCATCCGAGCGGTCGTACGCAAGGGCGAACGCGTCCATGGGGACTCGGTGGTGGGGTTCCTGGACGGCTGGAAAGGGGTGCTGGAGTCATCCACCATGCCACTAGACGTGCGTGCTATGCGAGGGACGCTGCCGCGCGGTGGCACGGTGCTGGGCACGTCGCGTACGAATCCGTACAAGGTCGAGGGAGGTCCGGCCCGTTGCCGGGCCACGCTCGACCAGCTGGCGATCGACGCGTTGATCGCCATCGGCGGCGAGGACACGCTCGGCGTGGCCAACCAGTTGTGGAGCGAAGGCGTGAACGTGGTCGGGGTGCCGAAGACGATCGACAACGACCTCTCGGCCACCGACGTGACCTTCGGCTTCTGGACCGCGGTGCAGATCGCCACCGACGCCATCGACCGTCTCCACACGACGGCCGAGTCGCACGACCGGGTGATGGTGTGCGAGGTGATGGGTCGGCACGCCGGCCACATCGCCCTCTATGCCGGCATCGCCGGGGGCGCGGCCGAGATCCTGGTGCCGGAGGAGCCGTTCCACATCGACGAGATCTGTGAGCGGATCCGTCACCGCCACCAGGGAGGTCGGTTCGCCACGCTGGTGGTGGTGGCCGAGGGCGCCACCCCGGAAGAGGGCTCGCTCCAGCTGGTGGACCGGGGCGTCGACGCCTTCGGCCATCCCCGCCTGGGCGGGATCGGCACGATCGTGGGGGAGGAGATCGAGGCCCGGACCGGCTACGAGACCAGGGTGACCACCCTCGGCCACGTCCAGCGGGGCGGCACCCCCACCGCCTTCGACCGCGTGCTGTCGACCCGGTTCGGCATCGCCGCCATCGATGCCGTCCACGACGGTGCTTTCGGGCAGATGGTGGCGCTGCAGGGCGCGGAGGTCGTGCGAGTTCCACTCGACGCCGCCGTCGGGCGGCTCAAGACGGTGGATCCTGGGCTCCTGCACGGCGTGGCCGAGGTGTTCTTCGGCTGAGGACGGCGGCGAGCAGGCCGCAGGCGTCGGCCTCAGCCTCCGGGCTTGACCGTGGTGGTCGTCGCGCCGGGGATGGTCGTCGCCGTGGCCGGCGGCGCCTGCAGCAGGTAGTCGCCCCGGGTGAGCGGGATCGACACCAGCTCGCCGTCACCGCGGGGGACCTCGTGGCGCAGGCCGTCGAACTCGACCCGCACCTGGTTCACCCGGGGAAGCTCGCTGGCGGTGAAGACCAGCTGGGCCAGTGCCTGGATCTGATGTCGACCGTCGAGGTGGAGCAGGGAGCTCGAGAGGTCGACGACCAGGAGCCCGCCGGCCGGGCCGTCCACGCCTCGCAGCTCCGTTCCCGGAGCCAGGGCGGTGGTCAGCCCGGCGGCCACATCCTCGGCCGTCAGGGGCGAGAGCAGGGCATCCAGGACCGCGACGGTGGTCACCGGGGGAGCGACGCTGCGGCCGACCGCGTGCAGGGTGCCGCCGCCGTCGAGCAGGTAGACGGTCACCGAGCGCAGCTCGCTCGGCGCCGGGGGCAGGGTGGTCGTGGTCGTCGGACGCTCGAGCAGTCCGAATGGCACGTCACCCCCGGCGATCGGTCGGGGCTTCGAGTCGGTCGAGACCCCGCAGGCCGCGGCGAGCAGCAGCAGCGCGGCGGCGAGGGCCACGGATCGAACGGGTCGACGACCGGCCCTCATCCGTCCACCTCGCTGGCCGGGACCGCCGCCGGCCCGAGGTCGACGGGCGCCTCGTCCTCGGGTCGCTCGACCGCGGCCAACGGGAGCTCGACCACGAACCGCGCTCCCTCCAGACCGTCCGGGCGGGGCTCGACCCAGACCCGGCCTCCGTGGAGTCGCACGTGCTCCTGGACCAGGGCCAGCCCCAGGCCGACGCCTTCCCCGCTGCCCCGGCGGCCGGCCTCGTCGACCCCCCGGGTGAAGCGCTCGAAGATGCGGGTCCGGTCCTCGGGGCTCACGCCCTTCCCGGCGTCCTCGACGGCGATGCGGACGTGGCGGCGCTCGGTGCCATCCGACGCCAGCACCTCGACCGCCACCAGCGTGGCGCCCCCGGCGTAGCGCTCGGCGTTGGAGAGCAGGTTGGCCATGACCCGCACGAGGCGGCGCTTGTCGACCGCCACGGAGGTGGCGGCGGCATCGGCGGAGATGGAGATGGGGATGTCGGCGGTGGTGGTGGCCGCCACTGCCGCCAGCACCAGCTCGCTGATGCGCACGGTCTCGAGGTGCAGGTGGGCGGCCCCGGCGTCGAAGCGGGAGATCTCGAGCAGGTCCTCGACCATGGCGGTGAAGCGCTGGACGTCGGCCAGGAGGAGGTCGAGGGCGGCCTGGGAGCGTTCGGGCAGGTCGTCGCGGCGGGACGCCAGCACGCCGGCCGAAGCGGCCAGGGTGGTGAGCGGTGAGCGGAGCTCGTGGCTGATGTCGGAGGCGAAGCGGGCGTCCTGCTCCACCCGGTTCTGCAGGGCGGACGCCATGTGGTTGAACGAGTCGATGAGCATGCCGATGTCCGGGTCGTCGAGACG
>DASXLH010000087.1:0-7182 GCA_036496335.1 Acidimicrobiales bacterium | reverse complement strand
CGGCATCCCCGTCGACCAGAACGACAAGCACGGCAAGACGGGCGTGGAGATCGCCCTCACGATGCTGCACGCCGGCGGCAAGTTCGGCGGGGGCGGCTACAAGGTCTCCGGCGGCCTCCACGGCGTCGGCGTGTCGGTGGTGAACGCCCTGTCCTCCCGCCTCGTGGTCGAGGTCGACCGCGGCGACGAGCGCCACCGCATGGAGTTCGCCGACGGCGGCGTGCCCCAGACGCCCCTCGAGGTGGTCGGGCGGGCGCCGCGCGGTCGCACCGGCACGACGGTCACGTTCTGGCCTGACGCCGAGATCTTCCACTCGGAGGGCACCGAGTTCCGCGCCCAGACCATCCTCGAGCGGCTCCAGATGATGGCCTTCCTCAACAAGGGCCTGGAGATCCGCTTCGTCGACCACCGCCCCGGTCACGAGTCCGAGCCCACCGTCTACCGCTACGCCGGCGGCATCGAGGACTTCGTGCGCCACGTCAACGCCTCGAAGGAGTCGCTGTTCAAGCGGGTCGGCTACTACCAGGCGATCGAGGACGTCCAGGAGGTGGAGATCGCCTTCCAATGGAACTCCGGCTTCTACGAGGGCATCCACTCCTTCGCCAACGGCATCGCCACCGGCGAGGGCGGCATGCACGAAGAGGGGTTCCGCAAGGCTCTCACCAACGTCGTCAACAAGTACGCCCGGGCTAAGGGAGCGTTGAAGGAGAAGGACGACAACCTCGCCGGGGAGGACATCCGCGAGGGTCTCACCGCCATCATCAGCGTGCGGCTCCAGGACCCCCAGTTCGAGGGCCAGACCAAGGCCAAGCTCGGCAACGTGTCGATCAGGTCGCTGGTCGAGCGGGCCACCAACGAGAAGCTGGCCGACTGGCTCGAGGAGCACCCCACCGAGGGCAACCAGATCGTGAAGAAGGCGGTGCAGGCCCAGCGCGCCCGCGTGGCCGCCCGGCAGGCCCGCGATGCCACCCGGCGCAAGTCGGCCTTCGAGGGCGCCGGCCTGCCCGGCAAGCTCACCGACTGCTCGTCGCGCGACGCCCGGGAGACCGAGCTGTTCATCGTCGAGGGCGACTCGGCCGGTGGCTCGGCCATCAAGGCCCGCGATCCCCGCACCCAGGCGGTGCTGCCCATCCGGGGAAAGATCCTCAACGTCGAGCGGGCCCGCATCGACAAGATGCTCAAGAACAACGAGATCGAGACCCTTGTCAAGGCCGTCGGAGCCGGCCTCGGCGACGAGTTCGACATCGAGAAGATCCGCTACGACAAGGTTGTCATCATGTGCGACGCCGATGTCGACGGCTCCCACATCCGCACCCTGCTGCTGACGTTCTTCTACCGGCAGATGCAGGCGCTGGTGGAGGAGGGCCACGTCTACATCGCCCAGCCGCCCCTGTTCTCGACCGTCGTGGGCAAGGAGAAGATCTACCTCAAGGACGAGGTCGCCCGGCAGCGCTACGTGGCCGAGAAGCCCGACAAGCGCCACGAGTTCTCCCGCCTGAAGGGCCTTGGCGAGATGGACTGGGAGGAGCTGGGGGCCACCACGATGGACCCGGCCCGGCGCACGCTGCTGCAGGTCAACGTGGAGGAGGCGGCCATCGCCGACACCGTCATGTCGACCCTGATGGGCGACGACGTCGACCTCCGCAAGCACTTCATCACCACCAATGCCAGCGACGTCCGCTTCCTCGACATCTGAGTCGGGAGCTCCTGGGCACGTGCCGACGTCGCGAAAGGACCGAAGGAACCGATGACCGACATCCCCCCGCCCGAGGAGCCAGGCGACGGCACCGCTGACGGCGGCGACATCGCCGTCGCCGGCATCGAGCCGATCGAGATCCAGGAGGAGATGGAGCGTTCCTTCCTGGACTACGCCATGTCCGTCATCGTGGCCCGGGCCCTGCCCGACGCCCGGGACGGGCTCAAGCCGGTCCACCGCCGGATCCTCTGGGGCATGCGCGATGTCGGCGCCCGCTCCGATCGGCCGCACATGAAGTGCGCCCGTGTCACGGGCGACGTGATGGGCAAGTACCACCCGCACGGCGACGGCGCCATCTACGACGCCCTGGCCCGCATGGCCCAGGACTTCTCGCTGCGGCATCCGCTCATCGACGGCCACGGCAACTTCGGCTCGGCCGACCACCCGCCCGCCGCCGCCCGCTACACCGAGTGCCGGCTGGCACCGCTCGCCAACGTCATGCTCGACGGCATCGACGAGGAGACCGTCGACTTCATCGACAACTACTCCGGCGAGTTCACCGAGCCGGTGGTGCTCCCGAGCCGGTTCCCCAACCTGCTGGTCAACGGCAGCCAGGGCATCGCCGTAGGGATGGCCACCAACATCCCGCCCCACAACCTGGGCGAGGTCATCGACGCCGTCACCTACCTGCTCGACCATCCCGGTGCCACGCCCGACGACCTGCTCCCGTTCGTGAGCGGCCCCGACTTCCCGACCGGCGGGCTGATCCTCGGCCGCTCCGGCATCCTCGACGCCTACCGGACGGGCCGGGGGTCGATCCGGCTCCGGGCCCGGGCCGAGATCGAGGAGCGCAAGAACGGCGTGTTCATCGTCGTGTCCGAGCTGCCCTACCAGGCCTCCCCGTCAGCGATCCTCACCCGCGTCGCCGAGCTGGCCGAGAGCCGTGAGCTCGACGGCGTGGCCGACGCCAACGACGAGTCGTCCGGCAACGACACCAAGCTGGTCATCAAGCTCAAGCGCGACGCCAACGCCAACGTCGTGCTCAACAACCTCTACAAGTTCACGCCGCTCCAGACCAGCTTCGGCGTCAACATGGTGGCCCTCGTCGACGGCGTGCCCCGCACCCTCAACCTGGCCCAGGCCCTCGAGGCCTACGTCGGCCACCAGATCGAGGTCATCACCCGCCGGTCGGAGCACCGGCTGAAGAAGGCGACCGACCGGGCGCACATCGTCGAAGGCCTGATCCGCGCCCTCGACATGATCGACGCCATCATCACCCTCATCCGGGCCTCCGAGGACCGGGGCGCCGCCCGCGAGGGCCTGATGACCGAGCCGATGTCGTTCTCCGAACTGCAGGCCAACCACATCCTCGACATGACGCTGGTGTCGTTGACCCGCCAGTCCCGCACGAAGCTCGACGAGGAGCTGGCCGAGCTGCGGGCGACGATCGCCGAGCTGCAGTCGATCCTCAACGACCCGGTCAAGCTGCGCTCGGTCATCAAGGACGAGCTGGCCGAGGTCAAGGCCGACTTCGCCACCCCCCGCCGCAGTGAGATCACCTTCGACCCGGGTGATCTGTCCAACCTCGACCTGATCGACGACGAGGAGCTGGTCGTCACGCTGTCGGCCAAGGGCTACGTGAAGTCCGTCTCGTCCGACGCCTTCAAGACCCAGGCCCGCGGCGGGCGGGGCGTGGCCGGCGCCAAGCTGCGCGACGACGACTACGCCACCCACATCGTCACCACCACCGCCCACGCCTACCTGCTCTTCTTCTCCACCCGGGGCCGGGTGTACCGCCTGCGGGCGCACGAGATCCCGATGAAGGAGCGCACCGCCAGGGGCACCGCCATCGTCAACCTCCTGCCTCTCCAGCCCGACGAGCGGATCCAGGCCATCATCGACACCCGCGACTACGAGAGCCATCGGTTCCTGTTCTTCGCCACCAAGCTCGGCCAGGTCAAGAAGACGAAGTTCACCGAGTACGACTCGTCGCTGCGGGCCGGGCTGATCGCCATCAACCTGCGCGACGACGACGAACTGGTCCGGGTGATCCCCACCAACGGGGGCGACGACCTGTTCATGGTGTCGAAGCAGGGGATGACCATCCGCTTCGCCGAGGACGAGGTGCGGGCCATGGGGCGCTCGGCCGGCGGCGTGCGGGGCATGCGCCTGCGCGACGGCGACGAGGTGGTCTCGGTCGACGTGGCCCGCGACGACGTCGACATCCTCATCGTCACCGAGGCCGGCTACGGCAAGCGCACCAAGCTCGAGCGGTTCAACCGTCAGGCCCGCGGCGGGCAGGGCGTGCGGGGCATCCGCCTCACCGCCCGTCGGGGCGGGGTGGTGGCGGCGTTCATGGTGTCGCTCGACGACGAGATCATCGTCATCGCTTCGGGCGGCGTCGTGATCCGCATGCCCGTCCGGGAGATCTCCTCCCAGGGCCGGGATGCCACCGGCGTGCGGGTGATGACCGTCGGCGACGACCAGGCGGTGGCGGCGGTGGCGCCGGTCCTCGCCGCAGACGACACCGACTGAGTCCGTTCCACCTCCTCCGGCGCCGGCTTCGTGGCCGGCCTGCCGCCCACTTCCCCCGAGGCGTTCGATGATCGGGAGAAGGTCATGCGTGCAGGGAGATTCAGAGACGAGCGCGGCCAGGTCGTGCCGCTGGTGGCGGTGGTGGTCGTGTTGGTCGGGGTGTTGTGCCTGGCTCTCGGACGGTTGGGGGGCAGTGCCGCCACGGTGACGAGAGCCCACACCGCCGCTGATGCCGCTGCGCTGGCGGGCGCGGCCGGAGGTGAGGGCGCGGCCCGCTCGCTGGCCGTCGCCAACGGCGGCCGGGTGGTGACCTACCGCGAGGTCGATGGTGAGGTGGAGGTGGTGGTGGCCGTCGCCGACGCCACCGCCCGGGCTACCGCCCGGCGTGACGGCGGAGCGCCGCCCGGTCGCCCGCTACGCTGACCGGCCGCTCCCCGGACGCGGGTGAGGGGCTATAGCTCAGTCGGTTAGAGCGCATCCCTGATAAGGATGAGGTCGCAAGTTCGATTCTTGCTAGCCCCACGTGCGGTTCTTGCGTCGTGCGCTGGTGGCCCTGGGATTGACCGGCATGATCGCCGGCGTGCTCCGCCTGCGCGGGACGAGTGGGATCCCGCCGCAGTCGGGCGGGTGGCGCGAGCTGAGCGGTCCGGACCTCCGCTGAACCGCGCCGCGTCGGCCGCCCGCGGCGGTGGAGGCCCGTCATGAGGGTGGCGGTCCTGGGAGCCGGGGCCGTCGGTTCCCGCGCCGTGCGCCAGCTGGCGTCGACGCCGGGCGTGGACGGGATCGCCGTGGCCGACGTCGACCGACTGCGGGCGGCGGCGGTCGAGGCCGCCATCGACGACGACCGGGTCCGGGCCGTCGAGGTCGACCGCTGGGCCGATGGCGCCGACGTCGGGATCCTGTGCATCCCGGGCGGGGCCCACGCCCCGCTGGCCGCCACCTTGCTGGCCCAGGGAACGCACGTGGTCTCGGCCTCGGACGAGCTCGTCGACGTGGACGGGCTGCTCGCCCTCGACGATGCCGCGGTCAGGTCCGGTCGCTCGGTCGTGATCGGCGCCGGGTTCTCGCCGGGGCTCACGTGCCTGCTGGCGGCCCATGGCGCCGCCACGTTGGACGTGGTCGAGGAGATCCACGTGGCCAAGCTCGGCACCGCCGGACCGGCCTGCGCCCGGGCGCATCACCGCGCCTTGACCGGCGAGTCGCTCGACTGGCGGGACGGCGAGTGGAGGCATCGCCGGTCGGGGTCGGGCCGGGAGCTGTGCTGGTTCCCGGACCCGGTGGGTGCCCAGGACTGCTACCGGGCCTCGGCGCCCGATGCCCGCCTCCTCGTGCCCGCCTTCGCCGGGGTTCGACGGGTGACGGCCCGGGTCCAGGCCACCCGTCGTGACCGGCTCACGTCGAGGCTCCCGATGTTGCGCCGCCCCCACCCCGAGGGATCCGTGGGCGCCGTGCGGGTCGAGCTGCGGGGCCGGCGGGGCTCCCTCCACGAGGTCGTCGTCCTGGGGGCGATGGACCGCCCCGGCGTGGCCTCCGGCGCGGTGGCGGCCATGGCCGCCGTGTGGGCCGGCGAAGGTCGGCTGCGGCGTCCGGGGGCCGGGGGGCTGGCGGCGCTGGCCGACCCGTTGCCGATGCTCCTGGAGTTGGGCCGGCGGGGCGTCCGAGCCGCGGTCTTCGAGGGGCGCCAGCCGGCCTAGAGGGTGCGCCAGAGGCGGCAACCGTGGCCCGAGCGGCCCGGCGCCGAGGCGCCGTGAGCGGGGAGCACAGGCTGCGGGTGGCGCCCGTCAGGCGCCGAAGACGGTGGCGAGCGCCTCGGGCACCGGTCGTTCGAGCTGGGCGTACGTGCAGGACGAGGGGTCGCGGTCCGGGCGCCAGCGGACGAGCTTGGTGGCGTGGCGGAACCGGTCGCCCTGCATGTTGTCGTAGCCCACCTCCGCCACCAGCCCGAGCCGCAGCGGCTGCCACGAGAGGTCCTTGCCGGCGTTCCAGCGCGATGTCGCCCCGGGTCGCCGCTTGACCTCGGCGGTGGTGTCCTCTCCCCGTCCCGTGGTGTCGTCCCCCCGTCCAGTGGCCTCGGCCTCGGCCCAGCCCGCCCACGGGTGGCCCTCCAGGGCGTTCTCCCGATGGGGAGCGAGCTCGTCGATCAGCTCCCGGCGGCGTGCCGCCGAGAAGGAGGTGGCGACGCCCACGTGGTGGAGGTCGCCGTCGTCGTCGTAGAGGCCGAGCAGGAGCGAGCCGATGCCCTCCCCGTCCTTGTGCCAGCGGAACCCGGCCACCACGCAGTCGGCGGTGCGCTCGTGCTTCACCTTCAGCATCGCCCGCTTGTCCTCGAGGTAGTGCAGGTCGGGCGCCTTGGCGACGACGCCGTCCAGACCCGCGCCCTCGAACTGCTCGAACCAGCGCGCCGCCACGACCGGGTCGGTGGTGGCGGGGGTGACGTGGACCGGCGGGTGGGCGCCGGCCAGGGCCTCGACCAGGGTGGCACGGCGTTCGGCGAAGGGCCGCGCTCGCAGGTCGTCGTGGCCGAGGGCAAGGAGGTCGAAGGCGACGAATGACGCCGGCGTCTGGCCGGCCAGCAGGTTGATGCGGGAGGCGGCGGGATGGATGCGCTGCTGCAGGGCGTCGAAGTCGAGGCCGGTCGGGGACGGGATGACGATCTCGCCGTCGACCACACACCGGTCCGGGAGCTCGCGACGGAGCGCCTCCACCAACTCGGGGAAGTAGCGGGTCAGGGGGCGCTCGTTGCGGCTGCCCAGCTCGACCTCGTCGCGGTCGCGGAAACAGATCGTCCGGAACCCGTCCCACTTCGGCTCGTAGGAGGCGCCGGGCGGGATCGACTTCACCGGCTTCGCCAGCATCGGCGACACCGGTGGCATCACGGGCAGTTGCACCCCCTCATTCTCGCGTTTTGCGATGACATTGCCTGGGTTCGCCGGTCTACGTGAGTATGGAAA
>DASXLH010000086.1:0-1885 GCA_036496335.1 Acidimicrobiales bacterium | reverse complement strand
GTCGGCCGGGTATGTGATCGCTCGCTGAGGGGCCGCCGGTCGCGCCGTCAGGAACCGCCCACCGGCGTCCGGGCCGGCTCGCGGTCGGCGCGGGTCCGGCGGGAGGGTGACGGGGCGGGACCCTCCAACCGTGCCGTACCGGGCGTGCCCGACGGTCGACGGTCGCGCCGCCGCTGCGTGTCCCCGTCGAAGAGCAGGCCGAGGATGTTCAGGTCGAGCAGTTGGGTCCGGTCACGGAACTCATCGAGGTCGGCGAGGAGCGTCCGGCGATTGACGACGGCGAGCACGCCCGAGATCCGTCGGGCCACCGGCACCGAGGCCGGCTGACGGATGAGATCCGGAAGGTTCACGAGGACGAGCCCGTTCGGATCGGCTTCGTCGAGCAACGCGTCGAACCAGCCGCTCCCCGCCCTCGCCGATCCGAGGTCGGGGGCGCCGACGACCTTGATGTGGCGGCTCGGGTTCCGACCGCCCCGGTCGCCCTGGGAGGCGACGAGGTGGGCCGCGGGGTCGGCATCGATGACGGTCACCGACCAGCCGGCCGAGGCGGCCGCCTCGGCCATGTCGAGCGTGGCGGCGGAGGTGCGGTCGACGCCCGGGGCGGTCACGCCCAGGACGACCAGGCCTTCGTCGAGCTGTCCCAGGCACAGGCTGAGGGCACGGCTGTAGGCCTCGCGCTTGATCGTCTCCCGTTCGCTCGAACTCTTCGGGCGCAAGCCCGACGAGCTGGGCAGCTCACTCAGCACAGGCGCCCCAACCCGCGCCACCGCATGCTTGGCGTAGAGCGCCCTCGGTGCCCGCAGGACGCTGGAGTACACCCACGCGGCGCCGAGGATGAGCCCGAAGATGGCGCCGAAGAGCGCCGCCTGTTTGGGCTTGGGGCTGCTCGGAGCCGAGGGCGCCGTCGGGGGGAGGTAGTTGGCCACCCCGAACTGGGCGCTCTCGATCTCCTGGTCGTACGCCGCCACATCGGCGGTGGCCTGGGCGTACTGCGTGCGGGCTGCGGCCAGCACGGCCTCGTTGGGGGCCGCCTGGGCGTCGAGGGCGACGACCTGGGCCTGCAGCGACTGGCGACGAGCCTCGACGGGCTTGCGGGCTGCGTCGAGGTCGGCGTGCTTGAGGTCCTTGTAGGCCTGCACCGTGGCGTTGGACGCTGCGACGGCGTTGGCAGCGCTGTTCGCCGCGACGGTCAGATCGATGAAGTCCGAGTCGGCCGAGGGGGTGGCCACCACGGTCTGCCCCGCGGCCTCGATGCCCTGAGCCTTCAGGATGGCGTCGGCTCGGTCGGCCACCTCCGGCCCGCCCATGATCACGGCTTCGTTCCGCGTGTAGCGAATGAGGTCGAGGGAGTTGGGGGCGGCAAGGCCGGGCGGCGCGGCGCTCCCGGGCGGTGCGAGCTGAACCGCGGTCGAGACCTTGTAACGGCTCGGCTGGAGCGACGAGGCGACATACCCGACGATCCCGCACACCAGCACGAACGCGACGAGGGGGGCGGCCTTGCGCCGGAGGATGTCGAGAAGGCTCGGCTCGGAGGGTTTGGCGTCGACCCCGTCGAGATACCGAGGGTTCGTGAGGTTGGATCCTCCCGATTGAGCCACCGGTCGGGATGGACTTGCGGTCATCGGTCTCCTTCAGGCCACCGGGCTCACGGCGACATCGGCGCTGGTTCGGGTCGGGGGCGATACCGCTCCCGGGATTCTAGGAAGGCCTGGCACGGCGCGTGCCGCACCGTCGATCGTGGCGAGCCGAAGTTCGGGGCATCGCGAGCCGGGCTCGACGCCACCGGGAGAACTTCGGTGGGACGACGCCCTCGACCTCCTCCGTCCTTCCTCGCCTCGCCGGCAACCATGCCGAGATGCGGACGCTCGCCGATCCGGCGCGCCTA
>DASXLH010000085.1:0-6162 GCA_036496335.1 Acidimicrobiales bacterium | reverse complement strand
GAACGGCTTCTTGAACTGGTACTGAACCTGTCGCAGCACGACGACGTCGAGCACGGTCACGCACTGCGCCACGCCCTCCAGTCGAGCCTGGCTGAACATGCCCTGGTACAGCCCGAGGGCCACGATGCCGCTGGCCGCCCGGCCGCGGTACTCCGGCAGGATGGCGAGCGTGGCGATGTCCCAGACGCGAAACGGGTCCATCGCGACGTCGGTGCGTTCGAGCACGGCCTGCGCCGGCTCGTCCCACACGCGCTCGAGATCGTTGAGGCTCTTCAGGCCGGCCGCCGAGGGCAGGATCATCCGCACCACTCCGGCCGGCACCCGACGTCGGTGGTCGATGAGGCAGAAGAAGCGACTTGCGCCTTCGTAGGGTTCGTATTCGGTCCGCAGGAGACCGGGCGTGTCGCCGAAGGCCTCGTAGAACACCGAACGTTCTACCGAACGACCGAGCTCGGCGCCAGCGTCCTCACCGTCGAAGATGTAGAGCCCGAACGGTTCCTTCGGTTCGGCCTCGTTCTCGTCGGCCATGGCCCGATCGACGAGGCCCGTCAGCTCCGAGCGGACGAGGTCGATCTCCGCCATCGTGCGAGCCGCCTAGAAGGGGCGGGCGACGATCTGATCCGCGTTGAAGAAGGTCTCGGTGAAGCTGATCGCCACGCTGTCCTCGAACGCCTTGCAGGTGTAGATGTCGACGCTGAAGAACACGAACGGCTTCTCCCACGCATAGAAGTGGGCGCCCGAGGTCTCCCAGTGGATCCAACCGGCCCACCCGTAGCGCTCGGAGCGATGGGTGACCGGCTCGATCAGGCTCAGCATCCCGCACACGTCGGAGAGCTCCGTGAGGTAGCGCCGGATGGCCTCGTCGTCGATCGGCTCCGGACACGTGCCCTCGATGACGAGCCGCTGGCGGTGTATCGCCGGAGCGAGGTCCGTCAAGAGGGGCGCATGCTCGATGCGCACCGAAGCGGCCGTCACGGCGGGGACCGTACGGTGCAGGGCGCGGGCGGGGAAAGGCCGGATTGCGGTTTGACACGTACAGGCCATTCCTCTGCTACATATTCGTAGCAGTCTTCCTCGTCACTACTAGGAAGTTTTCCCGCGACACCGTGCACCCTGTGCTGGTTGTTACCAGTGAAGCAGAGGTTGCTCCTGTGATGTTTCGATTCCGTGACTGAACCGGGAGCCCGAGGCGAGTGTGCCACCGCCCCGCGGGTAGGGTGCGGACCCCATGTCGAAGAAGACCACCAAGCGCAAGCTGAAGGCCCGGAAGACCAAGGCCAACCACGGCCGGAAGCCGAACACCGGCCGTTGAACGGCAGCGGGCGGCTGAAGCACCGCCGCTGAACGGCAGCCGACGGCTGAAGCACCGCCGCTGACCCCCGGCCGATCCGGCCGGGGCGCTGACCGCTACCCTCCGCGGCACCATGCTCGACCACGTGTTCACCGACGCCATCGGCGCGCTGCGGGATGCGATGGAGAACGCCTACCTGGAGCGTCAGGCCTTCGAGGAGCGGTTCCAGGTCGACGTCCTCCTCGGTGACGTCACCTGGGAGACGAGCTACGGGCTGCCCGGCGAGGGCCAGCCGCCGCGGGTGCGGGCCGACATCACCCTCGACTGGCCGACCTGGGCGCAGACGTCCTACCGGAACTGGTACATCGGTGAGCCCTTCACCGAACCTCCCGAGATCCTGGTGGAGGTCACGCTGCGCCTGCAGCGGCTGGTCGAGCGCCCGGATCCGGCTCCGTTCCTGGCCGTGCTGCCGGCCGCCAGCCCGGTGATCGGCAACGAGCAGCTCGAACGCTCGACCCCCACCGTCGAGCAGCTCTACGGGCCCGACCTCGAGAGCGGCGAGTTCGCCATCGAGGTGTCCTACGAGGGCGTCGTGCCCCTCGACGAGCAGATCCTGGCCGACGGGTCCATGCTCGACGAGCAGTTCAAGAGCATCGGTGGCTGGGTGGCGTCGACGCTGGTCCGGGTCGGCGACCTCCGCTTCGAGTTCCTGCCCCCCGAGACCGACGACGACTAGGCGCGGCCAGCCGTCGAGCCGTCAGGCCAGTCCGAGCCCGGTGAGCAGCGGCAGGGCCATCGTGGCCAGCACCGTCTCGGGACGGGCGCCGACGTGGCCGATCACCTCGGCCGCCGCCAACGAGGCCAGGCGGCCGCAGGTCTCGATCTCGAAGCCACGGGTGAGCCCGTAGAGGAAGCCGGCGGCGTAGAGGTCGCCCGCACCGGTGGTGTCGACCACTCTGGCCACCGCGTCGGCACCGACGTCGACGCGCCGCCCGCCGGCCACGATCGACGAGCCATCGGCCCCGCGGGTGACGGCGACCAGCTCGCAGACCCGTCCGGCCTGGTCGAGCGCCTCGAAGACGTCGTCCGTCTCGTAGAGGAGGCTGAGCTCGGCGGCGTTGGCGAAGAGGACGTCGACCTGGTCGGCGACGAGCGATCGGAACGACTCCAGGAAACGCTCGACGCAGAACGAGTCGGACAGCGTGAGGGCCACCCGTCCACCGGCGCGGTGGGAGACCGAGGCCGCCTTGAGGAACGCCTCCCCCGCCGCCGACTGATCGAACAGATAGCCCTCCAGGTAGGTGACCTGGGCCCGACCGACGAGCGTCTCGTCGATGTCGTCAGCTTCGAGCTCGCCCGCCGCCCCGAGCAGGGTGCTCATCGTGCGCTCGGCGTCGGGCGTGACCACGATGAGGCAGCGCCCGGTCGGGCTCCCCGACTGCGCCGGAGGTATCGGGAACTCCACGCCGACGGCGCGGATGTCGTGGGCGAAGACCTCGCCGAGCACGTCGTCACGCACGCGGCCGATGAACCCGCCCTTGCCCCCGAAGGAGGCCAACCCGGCCAGCGTGTTGGCGGCCGAGCCCCCCGATGCCTCGGTCGTGCTGCCCATGGCGCCGTAGAGGGCGACGGCCCGCTCCCCGTCGACGAGCTCCATCGAGCCCTTCACGAGGCCGTGCTCCAGGAGGAACGCCTCGGGCTCGAAGGTGATCACGTCGACCAGCGCGTTGCCGATCCCGACGACGTCGAGCGGGCCGCTCAACGGGCCGGCCCCGGGCTCGATGCCACCGACGGGCGTCGTCCGCCGACCGCGCTCGTCCCCATGTCCGTCCAGAGGACGGTGCGTGCTGTTCCCACGGCCCGGAGACGCTACCGGGGGCGCCGGTAGCGTCTCGCCCGTGCATGACGCCAGCGCCGCGACCGACGACACCCGCTACCGGCTCCCCCGCACGGTCGTACCCGACCGCTACGACCTCCGGATCGAGCCGGACCTGGGCACCGCCCGGTTCATCGGGACGCTCGACGCGACGGTGACGGTGGCGGAACCCGTCGACCGGGTCGTCCTCAACGCCGCCGACCTCGACGTCGCCGGGGCCTGGGTGACCACCGCCGACGGCACCCGCATCGACGCGACCTCGACCCTCGACGCCGAGGCCGAGCGGCTCACGCTGGGGTTGGCCGGGACGCTGGCAGCCGGTGCCGCCACGGTGCACATCGAGTTCGCGGGAACGGTCAACGACAAGCTGAAGGGCTTCTACCGCAGCGTCTTCACGGCGCCCTCGGCCGACGGCGGCGACCCGGTCGAGCAGGTCATCGGCACCACGCAGATGGAGCCGACCGACGCACGGCTGGCCTTCCCGTGCTGGGACGAGCCGGACCTCAAGGCGGTGTTCGGTGTGACCCTGGTCGTCGACGACGGCCTGCTGGCCGTCTCCAACGCCGGCGAGGTGGGGCGGCGGACCCTGGACGACGGGCGGGTCGAGGTCCGCTTCGGCGACACCATCCCCATGAGCACGTACCTCGTGGCTTGGGTGGTCGGTCCCCTGGTCGCCACCGATCCGGTCGACGTCGACGGTGTGCCCCTTCGGGTCATCCACGTTCCCGGCAAGGAGCACCTCGCCGACTACGCCCTCGAGGTGGCGGCGTTCACGATCCGGCTCTTCGCCGACTACTACGACATCCCCTACCCGTCCGACAAGTGCGACCTGATCGCCCTGCCCGACTTCGCCGCCGGGGCGATGGAGAACCTCGGCGCGATCACGTTCCGCGAGGCCGTGCTGCTCGTCGACCCCGCCGAGGCGACCCGCGCCGAGCTGCAACGGGTGGCCGACGTGATCTGCCACGAACTGGCCCACATGTGGTTCGGGGATCTCGTCACGATGAAGTGGTGGAACGGCCTCTGGCTGAACGAGGCCTTCGCCACCTTCATGGAGATGGCCGCCGTCGATGCCTTCCGGCCCGACTGGCACCGGTGGGTGGCCTTCACCAACGAGCGGGCCGGTGCCTTCGCCCTCGACTCGCTCGCCAGCACCCGCCCCATCGAGTTTCCGGTGCACTCCCCGGCCGAGGCCGAGGGCATGTTCGACACCCTCACCTACGAGAAGGGCGCGTCGGTCCTGCGCATGCTCGAGCGCTTCCTCGGCGAGGATCGCTTCCGGTCGGGCATCCGGCGCTACCTGCTGGAGCACCAGTTCGGCAACGCCGAGACCACCGACCTCTGGGACGCGATCGAGGCCGCCACCGGTGAACCGGTGCGCCGCATCATGGACAGCTGGATCTTCCAGGGCGGCCATCCGCTCGTGTCGGTGGAGGCCGAGGGTGACCGCGTCACGCTGAGCCAGCGACGGTTCCGGTACCTGCCCGACGATGGCGAGGCCCGGTGGGCCATCCCCCTGCTCGTCTCGGCCGGCGGCACCGAGCCGATCAAGGTGCTGCTCGACGAGGCCTCGACGGTGGTCGAGCTGCCGGGGGCGGCGGCCAAGGGCGTCGTCGTGAACGCGGGTGGCCACGGGTTCTACCGGGTCCGCTACTCGCCCGAGTTGCTCGCCGACCTGCGCACCTCGCTGGGCGACCTCGCGCCCGTCGAGCGGGCGCTCCTGCTCGACGACACCTGGGCATCGGTGATGGCGGGTCAGACCCCGGCCACCGCCTACCTCGAGCTCGCCTCTGGCTTCGATGCCGAGGAGGACCCTGCGGTCTGGACCACGCTGGCGGCAGGCCTCGGGGCCATCGACCGGATCCTCGACGGCGCGGCCCGCGGCCGCTTCCAGATGTTCGTCCGTGGCATCGTCGCCCCGGTCCTGGCCCGGCTGGGCTGGGAACCAGCCTTCGGCGAGGCCGACCTGCGGGGTCAGACCCGCCAGCTCGCCATCAACGCCATGGGCGTCCTGGGAGCCGACCCCGACGCCGGCGACCGGGCCCGACGTCTGCTCGATCGTGAGCTCGGCGGCGATCCGATCGATCCCAACGTCGCCGCTGCGGTGGTGAACGTCGTGGCCTCCACGGGGAGCGCCGAGGACTGGGAGCGGTTCCTGGAGCGCTATCGCACCTCGACGTCGCCACAGGAGCAGCTCCGTTACCAGTACGCCCTCGGCCAGTTCCCCGAGGCCGAGCTGGCCGGTCGCACCCTCGAGCTCTGCATGTCGGAGTTCCGCAGCCAGAACGCCGCCTTCGTCCTCCTGCAGCTGCTCGCCAACCGCGAGGTCAACGTCCTGACGTGGGAGTGGCTCAAGGCCAACTGGGCCGCACTCAACGACCGCCTCCCCGACAACGCCATCCCGCGGATGCTCGGCGGGGTCACCGCCCTGTCCACCGAGCCCCTCCTGGGCGACGTCGAGGCCTTCCTCGCCGACCATCCCGTCCCCCACGGTGCCAAGGCCATCGAGCAGCACCTCGAGCGCCTCCGGGTCAACGTGGTGTTGCGGAGCCGCGAGGCCATGCCCGTCGGCCAGTGGCTCGAACCCCGGTAGCGGCCTTCGCCGTCGACGACCGCGCCTGCCAGCTGGTCTGGCGCTCGCTCCCCGCCGGGTCGCGGCGGCTGACGCTCGGGGTCGCCGACATCATGGTGCAGAGCGACGGCGGGCCGGGCGCCACCTGGGTCGACGGGCTGCCGCCGGACACGGTCCTCGAGGTCGGCGTCGACGGCCGGAGGGTCTCGGCCGTCCGCACCCGGCCGGCGCTCGACGGTCCGGTGCTGGCCAGGGTCGCCACCGTCTCCGACCTGCACCTGGGGGAGCTGACGATGGGTCGCTTTCCCAGCATCCCCGACCCGCCGAACCTCCGCTGCCTGGAGGCGGCCCTGGAGGAGATCGTGGCATGGGGCGCCGATCTCCTCGTCGTCAAGGGCGACGTGACGGCCGAGGGCCGGGCCC
>DASXLH010000084.1:0-5409 GCA_036496335.1 Acidimicrobiales bacterium | reverse complement strand
GTGGGGCCGGACAGCACGCCTCACGTCGTGTCGGCCCTCGTGAGCTGGGTCGGCGACCGCCTGGCGGTGGGATCAGGCCGTCGCACGGCTCGCAACGTGGCAGAGCACGCCACCGTGACCCTGCTCTGGCCCACCACCGAGGACGGCGGGCTGAGCCTCCTGGTCGACGGCGAGGCGGAGCTGGTCGGGGAGCAGGTCCTGATCCGCCCCACCTTCGCCATCCGGCACCGCTCGGTCACGGATCCCGACGGATCCCGCCGTTCGGACTGCGCCGAGCTCCCGGTCGCCACCCAGCGCTAGACCCGAGCCGGTGACCACGGTCGTCGAGGTCGAGGTCGACAGCCTGCCGATGGCGGACGGCGGCGGCCTGCAGGTGCGCTGGGTGCTCGAGGGGGAGTCCGGCAGCGTCGACGTCGCCGTCGGGCCGACGCCAGAGACGGTGGACCACCGCCACGCCGAGACCGTGCCGGCCGAGCGACGGGAGGTGCGCCTGGCCGATCCGGGGCCGGGGCGCCACTACGTGTCGGTCTCCCCGACGGCGGGCGGGAGCGCGGTGGTGGCGTCCGAGCGGCGGGTTCCCTTCGAGGGCGTCACCAACTTCCGTGACCTCGGCGGCTACCCGGTGGCGGGCGGCGGACGGACCCGGTGGGGCCGGGTCTTCCGGGCCGACGCCCTCTCCGGTCTGAACGCCGTCGACCTCGTCACCTTCGAACGGCTCGGCCTGCGGGCGGTGTACGACCTCCGCGGCGACGACGAGCGCGAGCTGCGGCCCAACCCGGTCCCGTCCGTGGCGCTGCCGCTGGTCGGCCAGCCGGTGATGTCGTACCAGGAGCCCGGCACGGGCTTCGACTCCCTCGACCTCACCCACCTCGAGGACGGCGAGCGCTGGCTCGGCTCGCTCTACCTGGGCATGCTCGAGCGGTCCGGGCCCGTCTTCGGCCAGCTCCTCGGGGGGCTGGTCGGCGACCAGGGGACGCCGGCGGTGTTCCACTGCGCCGGCGGGAAGGACCGGACGGGCATGGCCGCCGCCCTGCTCCTGCTGGCCCTCGGCGTCGACCAGGAAGTGGTGCTCGACGACTACGTCCTGAGCTCCCGGTACCGCACCCGCGACTCGCAGGCGGCCAGCCTCGCCGGCCTCCTGGCGACGGGCATGAGCGCCGAGGCGGCCGCCGGCGTGCTCACGACCCCGCGCCACGCCATGGCGGCCGCGCTCGACGTGCTCCGGGCGGAACACGGGGGAGCGGTCGCCTACCTCACCGGACCCGGCGGGCTCGACCTCGCCACCATCGACCAGCTCCGGACCGACCTCGTCACCCCCTGATCGCCGGGTCGATCCGTCCGAGGACCCACGGATCCCGAACCGGGTGCCTCAGAAGCCCGAACCGGGCTTCGGGCGCACCCAGTTCGGGTTTGAGCCCGTCCGACCGAACTGCGGGCGCCTGCCCTAGCCGGGCGGCCCGAGTCGGAACGAGAAGCGGGTGTCGACCGGTCGGCCGTCACGCTCGAAGGTGACCTCGACGTGGCCGTCCCGGCCAGGCGTCACCGTCGCCACCGCCGGAGCGTCCCAGGCTTCGACCTCCAACGTCGGCTCGGGCCCGCCGGCATCGCCGATGGTCACGCGGTAGTCGCCGGGACCGACCCGGACGACACCCCACCCGGCCGCGGGCAGGCCGGTGGCGACGGTGTCCGGCGCACCTCCGGCGGTCACCGCGCCGATCGGTCCGCCCGCCTTCGGGTGCTCCGACGAGACCTCGGTGACGGCCCCGGGGGAGGGGGTCACGCCGGCCCCCAGCAGCAAGGCTGAAGCCGCGCCTGCCACCAGGGCGGCGCCGGCCTTGATCCCCGAGCGGCGGCGTCGGCTCATCTCCCCTGAAGCCTGCTGGCCGGCGGCCGGAGACGGGGGGATGCCCGGTACGGTCGCCCCGGTGTGCGGCCGGTTCACCTCCCGCAGCCCCGTGGCCGATGTGGCCGCCTGGTTCGACGTCGACGAGGTCGTGGCCGACGGCGAGCGGCGGCCCCGCTACAACGTGGCGCCCACCGACGAGGTCCTGGTCGTGGCGTCGTCGTCGGACGGGTCGATCCGCCGCCTGGGCGAGGCTCGTTGGGGGCTGGTGCCGGGATGGGCCTCCGGCCCGGAGGTCGGCGCCCGGATGATCAACGCCCGAGCCGAGACGCTCCTCGACAAGTCGGCGTTCCGACGGTCCTTCGCCCGGCGGCGCTGCATCGTCCCGGCCGACGGGTTCTACGAGTGGGAGCACCCTGGTACCGAGGGCCCGGCGGCGGTCGGTACCGGTGCGGCCGGTCGTCGGAAGGCCACCTCCCGGGCGAAGCGACGCCAGCCCTGGTACATCGAACCGACCGGGTCGCCGTTCTTCGCCTTCGCCGGCTTGTGGGAGTCGTGGCGGCCACCCGGCGACGGCACCGAGCGCCTGGTGTCGTGCACGATCGTCACCACGGCCGCAAACGGCGCCATCGCCGCCCTCCACGGCCGCATGCCCGTGCTCCTCGAACGAGACGACTGGGATGCCTGGCTCGACCCCGACAACCAGGACGTGGCTGAGCTCCGGGCGTTGCTGCTCCCGGCGCCCGACGACGCGGTGAGCCTGCGACAGGTGGGACGGGCCGTCGGCGACGTCCGCAACGACGGCCCCGAGCTCCTCGAGCCGCCCGACGACGCGACCGGGGCCTCCCCCGATCCCGAGACCGATGCCGATCCGGTGCTGTTCGAGCTCGGGGATCAGCCCTCCGCCGCACGGCATCTCTCCTAGGGTCAGGCCGTGGGCGCGGCATCGGTGGCGGGTGGACCGGAGTCCCGGATCCTCACCGTCCCGAACGTCCTCAGCCTCATCCGGCTGGCGTGCATCCCGCTCTTCCTCTGGCTCCTGTTCGGGCGCGACAACCGGGCCGGGGCCGCCTACCTTTTGGCGATCCTCGGTGCCACCGACTGGGTCGACGGCTACGTGGCTCGCCACTTCCACCAGGTCTCCGACCTGGGCAAGGTCCTCGATCCCGTCGCCGACCGCCTCCTCCTCATCGTCGGGGTCATCGCCATCACCATCGACGGGAGCGCGCCCACGGTCGTCGCCGTCCTGACCATCTTCCGCGAGGGGGCGGTGGCCATCGCCGGCCTCACCCTCGCGGCGCTCGGGGCCAAGCGGATCGACGTGACCTGGACGGGCAAGGCGGGGACGTTCGGTCTCCTCTTCGCCTGGCCGCTCTTCCTGCTCTCGGCGTCGGACGCTCCACTGGCCGACGCCGCCTGGGTGGTGGCCTGGATCTTCGTCATCCCGGGACTGGTCTGCTCGTACATCTCGGCCATCGGCTACGTGCCGCTGGCACGAGAAGCGCTCCGGGCCGGACGGGTAGGTTCAGGCCGGTGAAGGCGGTGATCATGGCGGGCGGCGAGGGCACCCGTCTGCGGCCCCTCACCTCCAACCAGCCCAAGCCGATGATGCCCCTGGCCAACCGGCCGATGATGGAGCACATCGTCCAGCTGCTGGCCCGCCATGGCTTCGACGACATCGTCGTGACGGTGGCCTTCCTGGCGAACCACATCCGCTCCTACTTCGGCGACGGCTCTGAGTTCGGGGTCCGGATGTCCTACGCCACCGAGGAGACGCCGCTCGGCACGGCCGGGTCGGTCCGCAACGCCATGGCCGAGCTCAGCGACGAGCCCTTCCTCGTGATCTCCGGGGACGTCCTCACCGACATCGACCTCAGCCGGGTGGTCGAGTTCCACGAGCGCCGCCGGGCCCTGGCCACGATCGGCCTGACGGCGGTCGAGAACCCGCTGGAGTTCGGGATCGTCATCACCCGCGAGGACGGCGCCATCGAGCGCTTCCTCGAGAAGCCCGGCTGGGGCCAGGTGTTCAGCGACACCGTCAACAACGGGATCTTCGTCCTCGAGCCGGAGATCTTCGACTACATCGAGGCCGACCGGTCGGTCGACTTCTCGAGCGAGGTCTTCCCCCGCCTGCTCGAGGAGGGGCGGCCGATCTACGGGTTCGTGACCGAGGGCTACTGGGAGGACGTCGGCACGCTCGAGGCCTATCTCCGGGTCCACAAGGACGTGCTCGACCGCAAGGTGGCGCTCGACGTGCCCGGGTTCCGGGTCGACCGGGGCATCTGGCTGGGCGAGGGCGTGGAGATCGACCCCGAGGCCGAGGTGACGGGGCCCACCCTCATCGGCGACCACTGCCGGGTCGAGGCCGGCGCCCGCCTCGGGCCGTACACGGTGCTCGGCGACAACGTCATGGTGCGGGCCGACGCCTCGATCGAGCGGTCCGTGATCCACGACGGCGCCTACCTGGGGGCCGGGACCCGCCTGCTCGGCACCGTCGTCGGCCGCAACGGCGACCTGCGGGCCGGCGTGCGCTGCGAGGAGAACGTGGTGCTCGGGGAGGAGTGCTTCATCGGCGAGCAGGCCGCCATCGGCGCCAACGTCAAGATCTACCCTTACAAGACGGTCGAGGCCGGCGCGGTCGTCAACCAGTCGCTGGTCTGGGAGAGCAAGGGGGCCCGCACGATCTTCGGGCCCGACGGGGTGGCCGGGTTGGCCAACGTCGACATCACCCCCGAGCTCGCCACCCGCCTGGCCATGGCCTGGGCCACCACCCTGAAGAAGGGCTCGACGGTCACCACCTCGCGAGATTCGAGCCGGTCGGCCCGGATGCTCAAGCGGGCCCTGATGGCCGGCCTCAACGCCGGTGGCGTCAACGTCGACGACCTCGAGGTGTCGCCGGTGCCCGTGACCCGCTTCCAGGTGCGCTCCGACCAGTCGGTGGGCGGGGTCACGGTGCGGATCGTGGCCGGGGACCCGCAGTCCGTGATCATGCGCTTCTTCGACGAAGGCGGGGCCGATCTCAACGAGGTCGCGGCCCGCAAGATCGAGCGGACCTTCCACCGGGAGGACTTCCGACGGGTGTTCCCGGGTGACATCGGCGACATCGGCTTCCCTCCCCGCACCGTCGAGCACTACACCGCCGAGCTGATGTCGGCCGTCGACGTGGCCGCGGTGCGGGGGGCGGCCTTCAAGGTGGTGGTCGACTATGCCTACGGCTCGAGCGCCTTCGTCATGCCGAACGTCCTGGCCAAGCTGGGTGCCGACGTGCTGGCCGTGAACCCCTATGCCTCCACCCAGGGCGCTCTCGACTTCGACCGCACCACCCACGTGAGCTCGGTGGCCGATCTGGTCCGCTCATCGAGCGCGCAGTTGGGGGTCGTGCTCGACCCCGACGCCGAGCGGGCGAGCTTCGTCGACGACACCGGTCACGTGCTCACCGACATGGAGGCACTCCTCGCCTTCGTGACGCTGCTGGGCGGGGCCGGGCGCACCGGGCCGGTGGCCGTGCCGGTGATGGCGCCGTCCGAGGTCTCGATCCTGGCCGCCGAGGTCGGGTTGTCGGTGAT
>DASXLH010000083.1:0-1530 GCA_036496335.1 Acidimicrobiales bacterium | reverse complement strand
CCTCGTCGTCGACCCAGGCCGGGCCGGCGATGTCGAGATGGGCCCAGGGCCGGCCGTCGACGAACTCCTGGAGGAAGAGCCCGGCCGTGAGCGCCCCCGGCGACCCGCCTCCGGAGATGTTGCGGATGTCGGCGACCTGGGAGTCGATGAGCTTGCGGTACTCCTGGGGCAGCGGCAGGGGCCACATCGACTCGCCGGCCCGGCCGGCCGCCGAGCGCACCTGGTCGACGAAGCCCTCGTGGTTGCCCATCACCGCCGCGATCCGAGGCCCGAGCGCGGCCTTGGCGGCGCCGGTCAGCGTCGCCAGGTCGACGATGGCGTCCGGTCCGCCCTCCACCGCCAGCGACAAGCCGTCGGCCAGCACCAGCCGACCCTCGGCGTCGGTGTTCAGGACCTCGATGGTCGTGCCGTTGCGGGCGGTGAGCACGTCGCCGGGACGGATGGCCCGCCCGCTCGGCATGTTCTCGGCCAGGCAGAGGTAGCCGGTCACGGCCACCCGGGGCGCCAGCGCCGGTAGCACCGACATGGCGCCCAGCACGGCGGCGGCACCGGCCATGTCGCACTTCATCGTCATCATCCCGTCGCCGCTCTTGAGCGACAGCCCGCCGGAGTCGAAGGTGATGCCCTTGCCCACCCAGGCGATCGAACCCCGGGCGTTGGCCGGCTCGTAGCGCAGGATCACCAGGCGGGGCGGGTTGTCGGAGCCCTGGCTGACCCCGAGGAGGCAACCGAGGCCGAGCTCGGCGGCCCGCACCTCGTCGATGGTCTCCACCGAGAGGCCGACGCTCGTGGCCAGCGCCTCGGCCTGATCGGCGAACTCGGCCGGCGTGAGGTCACCAGCCGGCGTGTTGACCAGATCACGGGCGAGGAGCACGCCGGCGGCGATGGCCGAGCCCAGGTCGGCGGCGGCGCCGACCCGCTTGCCCCCCTTGCCGACCACGACCACCTCGGTCAGCTTCGACTGGTCACCCGCCTTCTTGTACCGGGTGAACCGGTAGGGCCCCAGCACCGAGCCTTCCGCCGCCGCCCGGGCCGACGCCGGCCGATCGGCATCGGCCACGGCGTCGAGGAGACGGTTGGCGACGGCGGTGGACGATGAGGCCGCCTTGGCCAGGCTGCCGGAGGCGCGGCGCACCACGCCCGCGTCGATGGCCCCGAGGTCGCCGACCCCGACGGCGATCACCCCGTCGAAGCGAGCGGTCTCGCCCACCTTGCCCTCGAAGCCGCGGGCCCGCAACGCCTCGACCGTGAGCCCATGGCCGTCCCCGATCGGTTCGGGTCCGCTGCCGACGGGCACGCCGACCAGGTCGATGCCGTCCGGCACGGACGGGGCGAAGGTGACGATGGGGCTCACGGATGCTGCTCCTTGCTGACGAGATGCTCGCCTTCCTGCCAGCGGGCGAGCGCCCACAGCAGGTCGGAGAGACGGTTGAGGTAGGGAAGGACCGACGACCCGGCGGCCGCCACACCGAGCACCTCGCGCTCGGCCCGGCGCACGACGGTGCGGGCAAAGTCGAGGGCGGCCGCCAC
>DASXLH010000082.1:0-4739 GCA_036496335.1 Acidimicrobiales bacterium | reverse complement strand
GATCATCCTGCTGGCGGCCATCTGTTCGACGTCGCGCGGCACCGACCTGGGCGTCCGCTCGACGTTGGCGGTGCTGGTCATCACCGGCATCCCCGTCGCCCTGATCCTGATGCAGCCCGACCTCGGGTCGGTCATGGTGTTCCTGGCCGTGGCCGCCACCATCCTCGTCGTCGGCGGCGCCCCCGCCCGCCACCTCGTCGTGCTGTTCCTCGTCGCCGTCGTGGGCGTGATCGCGGTGTTCCAGCTCGGTCTGCTCGGCAAGCACCAGCAGGAGCGACTCAGCAACTTCGTCGATCCGGGCCCGGCCAGCTCCGGCGTGGCCTATAACGCCGAGCAGGCGCAGACGGCCATCGGGGCGGGCGGGTTCACCGGGGCCGGGCTCTTCAAGGGGACCCAGACCGAGCTCCGCTACGTGCCGTACCAGCAGTCCGACTTCATCTTCACGGTGGTGGGCGAGGAGCTCGGCTTCGTCGGCGGGCTCACCCTGCTCGCCCTCTACTCGGTGATGGCGTGGCGGATCTGGCGGGCGGCCATGCTCAGCCGCGACTTCTTCGGCACGCTGATCTGCGCCGGTGTCCTCGGCCTGTTGCTCTTCCAGGTGTTCGAGAACATGGGCATGACCATGGGGATCATGCCGATCACCGGCATCCCCCTGCCCTTGATGTCCTACGGCGGGTCGTCGGTGCTCACGATCTTCATCGCCGTCGGGCTGGTGCTGAACGTGCACTCCCGCCGGTTCGCCTGACGGCGCCGCACTCGTCGCTCGAGGTGGCAGCCTGAGGGCATGGCCATGCGGGTCCGGCGGGGTGTCACGACGGCGGCGGAGGTCCACCGGGTGGGGGAGTCGGCCGGGCGGGTGCACGACGTGGTCCCCACCGAGGAGCCGCTCGAGATCCGGGTCAACGGCGAGCTGGTGGGGAGCACCATGCGCACCCCGGGCAACGACTTCGAGTTGGTGGCGGGCTGGGCGCTCAGCGAGGGCCATCTGGTCGACGACCGGGTCGGCCAGATCCGCTACTGCGCCGGCAAGGGCCCGGAGGGCAACTCCTACAACCTCCTCGACCTCGTGACCGTCAGCGGTCGCCGGCCGGCGCCCACCCGGCTGGCGGGGAGCACCGCCTCGTGCGGCATCTGCGGCAGCGTCGCCATCGACGAGCTCCGCCTCCGCCTCGAGCCGCTCGGGCCGATGCCGGCCGTCCCCTTCCGAGTCATCGCCGCCGCGGCCGCCGGCCTGGGCGCCCACCAAGCCGTGTTCGCCCGGACCGGCTCGGTGCACGCCGCCGCCACCTTCTCGCTCGACGACGGCGCCATCGTGGAGGTCCGCGAGGACGTGGGCCGGCACAACGCCGTCGACAAGGTGGTCGGCCGCATGCTGCTCGACGACCGGCTTCCGGGCTCGGGCCTTGGCCTGTTCCTCTCCGGCCGGGTCAGCGTCGAGCTCGTCCAGAAGGCGTGGACGGCCGGGTTCGGGCTGGTGGCGGCGGTGGGCGGCCCCACGTCGCTGGCCATCGAGGCGGCCCAGGCGGCGGGCGTGACCCTGGTCGGCTTCGTGCGGCCCGAGCGGGCCAACGTCTACACCGGCTCGCTCGCCCCGTGAGACGGGGCGGCAAGCCCGCCGGCGCCACCCGCGGACCCCGGTGGAACCGGTCGCTGTGGGTGGGGCTGCGTCCCTACGGCATCGGTTCGGGCACGGTGAAGCCGAACCACTTCAAGGACATGGCCCGGATCGCCTGGCAGAACCGGCGCCATCCGCTCTACAGCTGGCGGGTCCTGTCCGAGGGGGTGTGCGACGGGTGCGCCCTGGGGGTGGCGGGCTTCCGCGACTGGACCATCGACGGCGTGCACCTGTGCACCACCCGCCTGGAGCTGCTCTCGGTCAACACCGCCGACGAGGTGGGCGCGGGGGTGCTGGCCGACGTCGAAGGATTGCGGTCGCTCACCAACCGCCAGCTCCGGGCGTTGGGCCGGCTGGGCCGGCCCATGCGTCGACGGGCCGGTGAGGCCGGCTTCCGGCCGATCAGCTGGGACGACGCCCTCGACGAGGTGGCCGCCGCCATCCGGGCCGCTGGGGGCGAGCGGACGGCGATCTACCTGACCAGCCGGGGCGTCACCAACGAGGTGTACTACGCCGCCGGCAAGGCCGCCCGGGCCATGGGCGTCGCCAGCGTCGACAGCGCGGCCCGGGTCTGCCACGCGCCATCGACGGTGGCGCTGCGCGACGCCATCGGCGCCGCCGCCACCACCTGCTCCTTCCAGGACGTCCTCGAGACCGACCTGGTCGTGCTGATCGGGTCGAACCCGGCCAACAACCAACCGGTGTTCATGAAGTACCTGTACGAGGCCAAGCGGGCGGGAACAAGGGTGGCCGTCGTCAACCCCTACTTGGAGCCCGGCCTGGTCTCCTACTGGGTCCCGTCGAGCCCCGAGTCGGCCCTGTTCGGTACCAAGATCTGCGACCTGCACGTGCCGGTTCGTCCGGGTGGCGACGTGGCGTTCTGCCAGGCCGTGCTCAAGGTCCTGATCGAGCAGGAGGCCGTCGATGGCGAGTTCATACGTGACCACACCACCGGATGGGAGGAGCTCCGGTCCTCCCTGGACGCTTCGTCGCTCGACGACCTGGCCGTCGCCGCCGGGCTGACGGTCGAAGCGGTGCGCTCCTTCGCCGAGCTCTACGCCGCCTCCCGGAGCGCCATCCTCGTCTGGTCGATGGGCATCACCCAGCACCGGGAGAGCGTCGCCGGGGTCCTGGCCATCGTGAACCTGGCGCTGGCCCGGGGCAACGTCGGTCGCGACGGCGCCGGCCTGATGCCCATACGCGGCCACTCGGGGGTGCAGGGCGGGGCGGAGATGGGCGCCTACGCCACCGCACTGCCCGGCATGGTGCCGGTGACAGCTGAATCGGCGGCCGCTCTCGGCGCCCGGTGGGGCTTCGAGGTGCCGGGGGAGCCGGGCCTCACCGCCCCGGAGATGCTCGAGGCGGCCGGGTCAGGAGGCCTCGACGTCCTCTTCGCATCGGGAGGGAACTTCCTCGACGTCCTGCCGGATCCAGACCGTGTGCAGGCGGCACTGGCCGCCGTCCCGCTCCGTGTCCACCAGGACATCGTGATTAGCTCCCAGATGCTGGTCGACCCCGACCCCGGCGGGACGGTGCTCCTCCTCCCGGCCGCCACCCGCTACGAGCAGGAGGGCGGAGGGACCGAGACCACCACCGAGCGCCGCATCATCTACTCGCCCGAGGTGCGCGGCCACCAGGTCGGCCAGGCCCGGAGCGAGTGGCGCATCTTCGCCGACCTGGCCACCCGGGTCCGGCCCGATCTGGCCCGAGCCTTCGCCTGGCCGGACAACCAGCATCTCCGGGCCGAGATCGCCGAGGTCGTGCCCTTCTATGCCGGCATCGAGCAACTGGCCGCCACGGGCGACAGCGTCCAGTGGGGAGGACGGCACCTGGCCGTTGCCGGCGAGTTCCCCACACCCGACGGGCGGGGACGCTTCAGCGTGGTCGAGGTCGAATCGGAGCCACTTCCCCCGGGTGCGTTCTTCCTCTCCACCCGCCGGGGCAAGCAGTTCAACTCCATGGTCTTCTCCTCGGTCGACCCGCTGAACGGGGCCCACCGCGACGACGTGCTCATGGGGCCGGCCGACGCCGACGCGGCCGGCCTGGCCGAAGGCGCCCGGGTCGAGCTGCGGTCCGCGGTCGGGACGATGCAGGCCGTGGTTCGTCTCGTGCCGCTGCCGGCCCGCACCCTGCAGGTGCACTGGCCGGAGGGCAACGTGCTGCTGGCGGGTGGAGCCGAGAACCGCGAGCCCCGCTCCAAGGTCCCCGATTACAACGCCGTGGTGACCGTCCATCCTCTGTAGGGCAGCCCCACGAGCAGCTCGGGCACCGGTGACCAGCGTCACGCCGGTAGCATCCACGCTGACCATGACCTCGCTGTGGCCTGAACTCGAGCCGTTGCTGGGCCAGGTGCAGAGGCCGGCTCGGTACATCGGCTGTGAGGACGGGTCAGTGATCCCGCACCACGGCCCGGGCGCGGTGTCCTGGCTCCTGACCTATCCCGACACCTACGAGATCGGCCTGCCCAACCAGGGCCTCCAGATCCTCTACGAGATCCTCAACGAGCGGCCCGACGCGGCCGCCGAGCGGGCCTACGCCCCCTGGGGCGACCTCGAGGTGCTGCTCCGCCGCCACGGAGTTCCGCTCTTCAGCGTCGACACCCACCGGCCCGCCGGCGACTTCGACGTGCTGGCCTTCAACCTGTCGGCCGAGCTCGTCTATACGAACCTCCTGAACCTGGTCGATCTCGCGGGTGTACCCGTCCGCAACGAGGACCGGGCCCCGTCGCATCCGATCGTGATCGCCGGTGGCCACTGCACGTACAACCCCGAGCCGCTCGCGGAGTACGTCGACGCGTTCGTGATCGGCGACGGTGAAGAGGTCATCGCGGAACTGGCCGAAGTGATCGGCGCGTGGAAGCGGGGCGGGCGCGCGACTCGCGAAGCCGTGCTGCGCGAGCTCGCGACGATCCCGGGCGTGTACGTGCCGTCGCTCTACGACGTCGAGTACGACGGACCGGTCGTGCGTTCGGTGACCCCGCGTTACGCCGACGTTCCCGCAGCCGTCCTGCTCGTTGACCAGGTTGGCGACCAGGCCGTCGATCCCCGAGAAATCGGCGCTGGAGAGCGAGGTGAGGGCCACCTCGTCGTAGCCGGTACGGCGCAGGCCGTCGCGCACCATGGTG
>DASXLH010000081.1:0-2096 GCA_036496335.1 Acidimicrobiales bacterium | reverse complement strand
GGTCGGTCGGCGGGGAGCGGGAGGCGCCTCGGGCGCGGTGGCCTTCGTCGGACCCGGTGACGCGCTGCCGTCGAGGGCCGCCGCCGGCCGGAGCGGGGTGGAGGACGTGGCCGCCGCCGTGCCGACGACGGGCGGTGACGCCGCGCCGGAAGGCGCCGCCGGCGGGGTGGGTGCCGGGGCCGGGGGTTGGGCGGCGGGCGAAGCCGGCGGGGTGGGTGCCGGAGCCGGTGGTTGGGCGGCGGGCGAAGCCGGCGGGCGTGGTGCCGGGGCCGGGGGTTGGGCCGCGGGCGGAGCCGGTGTGGCCTGGAGGGTCGCCAGCTTGCGGATGTTCGCCACCTCGTTGACGATCTCGCGCGTGAGGCGCACCGCCGTCTCGCGGGCCTCGTCCAGGATGCGACGAGCCTCGATCCGGGCCGCCGCCACCACCTGCTCGGCTTCGTCCCGGGCGGAGGAGCGCAGCTTCGCCGCCTGGGCCTCGGCATCGGCGACCACCGCCGTGGCCTTGTCGTTCGCCTCCGCCAGGATCCCGTCGTACGCGCCGTCGATCTCGCAGAGCCAACCCTCGATGACCTCCTCCGCCTGTCGGAGCAGCTCCTCGGGGGTCACCGGGCCAGGCTAGGACGCCGCGGACCCGCCAGTAGGTTGACCGCCGGTGGCCCCGAGGACGTTCGGCACGAAGGCGGTCGTGCTCCCCGTGCTCGGCGTTCTCGGCGCGTTGGGCGGAGCCGCCCTCTGGTTGTCCGACCACGACCGGCGCGACCGCTATCAGCGGACGGCCCGGGTGTGGCGCCTCACCGCCCGGCGGGGGACGCACTGGCTGGTGGTGAAGGGCCGCGGGGTGCGGGCCAGCGAGGAGCGCCGCGCCGAGCTGGAGGAGCGCTTCGCCATCCGCTCCGCCGAGGACGTCGCCCGGGAGCTGGGCAACATGAAGGGCGCCATCATGAAGGCCGGCCAGATGCTCTCCTTCATCGCCGACGGCCTTCCACCCGAGGCCCAGGCGGCGCTGGCGACCCTGCAGGCCGACGTGCCGCCGATGGCCCCGAGCCTGGCCGCCCAGGTCGTGCGGGAGGAGCTGGGCGACGACCCGGAGCGCCTCTTCCTCGACTGGGACCCCGTCCCGGTCGCCGCCGCCTCGATCGGCCAGGTGCACCGGGCCGTCATGCGTGACGGTCGGATCGTCGCGGTCAAGGTCCAGTACCCCGGCGTCGACCGGGCCATCCGGTCCGATCTCGACAACGCCGAGCTGCTGTACGGCCTGTTCTCGGCGATGGCGTTGCGCAACCTCGATGTGCGGGCGGTGGTCGACGAGCTCCGGATGCGGATGGGCGACGAGCTCGACTACCTCAAGGAGGCGGCCAACCAGTCGCAGATGGCCGCCATCTACGAGGGCCATCCGTTCATCTCGGTGCCGGCGGTCGTCCCCGAGCACAGCGCCCGTCGGGTGCTCACCAGTGAGTGGGCCGACGGGATGCGGTGGGACGAGTTCCTCCGCACGGCCAGCAGCGCCGAGCACCAGCGGGCGGCCGAGGTGGTGTTCCGGTTCTCGCAGGGTTCGGTGCACGCCCATGGCGTGTTCAACGGCGACCCCCATCCCGGCAACTACCGGTTCCACCCGGACGGTCGGGTGACGTTCCTCGACTTCGGGCTGGTGAAGCGGTGGGAGCCGGGGGAGTGGGAGCGCCTCGTCCCGGTGCTGGACCACCTGCTCGAGGAGGACCGGGCCGGCACGGTGGCGGCGATGGTCGACGCCGGGTTCCTGCCACCCGACCACGGCCTCGATCCCGACGTCGTGTGGGGCTACGTCTCCGGGCCCTACCAGCCGTATCTCACGGAGGAGTTCACGTTCAGCCGGGCCTGGACCTCGTCGGTCCTCGGCCAGCTGCTCGACGTCAACGGCCCCTATGCGGAGGTGCTGCGCAAGCTCAACCTGCCGCCGTCGTTCGTCATCCTCGACCGGGTGGTGTGGGGGACCTCGGCCATCCTCGGTCGGATGGGCGCCACCAACCGGTGGCGGGCGATCCTGGCCGAGTACCGCGAGGGTGGGCCACCGGCGACCACGCTCGGCCTGGAGGAGGCCGCCTGGCGCGACCGCACGG
>DASXLH010000080.1:0-5406 GCA_036496335.1 Acidimicrobiales bacterium | reverse complement strand
GGGGCGGTGCGCACCCCCCGCTTCGGCCTGCCCGAGGTGAAGCTCTCGTTGATCGCCGGCGGTGGCGGGCTGGTGCACCTGCCTCGGCTGCTGCCCAAGCAGGTGGCGCTGAAGATCCTGCTCACCGGTGACCCGATCGACGCCGAGAGCGCCGAGCGCTACGGCATCGTCTCGGAGCTGGTGGAGCCGGGGGAGGCGGTCACGGCCGCCCTGGCCCTGGCGGAGAGGATCAACGCCAACGGTCCGGCCGCCGTGCGCGAGACCAGGCACCTCGCGCTCTCGTCGGTCGATGCCGATCCGGAGTACATCTGGCGGGCCAGCGGACAGCTGCTCTACGACATCGCCCGGACGGACGACGGCCGGGAGGGCCCCCTCTCCTTCTTGGAGAAGCGCCCACCCACCTGGGTCGGTCACTGAGGAGCCGAGCCGATAGGCGAGGCGCCCAATGAACACAGTGCCCTGTTTCGGCGCCTTGGCGCCGAACGGAGACTTGTTTCGCTCCAAAGCCCGATCTATTCGCTCAAGTCCTGATCAGGCAGGGACGCGAAACGGCCCCGGGCGCCTGACCGGCCGGAGCCTGTCGGCAGCCCAAGGCCGCTCGTCGGATCGGATCCACCCCGCGATCGAATCGAGGGTTTAGCCTCGGTGCCGATCACCTTTTCATCGCCCGTCGGAGCTGAGCTCTGGCGGGCGATGTCGCTGTGCGGCGACATCCCGGCGCCGAAGCGCCGACACTCGCTGCTCGCCCGGTGCTTCCGATCACCCGGATGTCCGTGACGCTCCGTCCCTCCCCTCCGGCACGAGGCCCTCGGCTTGGACGGCTGGCTGGATCTCCTCCTCCGCCTCGCTGGTTTCGTCCCGGCACCGCTGGTTTTCCGTCAGCCGAAGCTTCGAGTCACCTTCGCTGCCGCGGCGATCCGTGTCGTTGCGGTAGGGGGACTCTGCGCCCCGTCGGAGCCGGCGTCAAGCAGCATTTCGGTGTCCCCAGGCTTATCCCCCAAGGTTTTTCGTCACCCCCAGGGTGCCGTCCTTGTCCACCGGTTTGCCCCAGGGAAACCCACAGCCCCGCTCGGCGATGCACCCGGACCGAGGGGGACGGCGAGACTCCCGGTGGTGGTCGAGATGTCCGAGGACGCCTTCGAGGGGCTCGTGGCGGCGGCGCTGGACAGCCTCCCGCCCGAGCTCGGGACCATGGTCGACAACCTGGTGGTGCAGGTGCGCGACCGACATCCGGCCGGCCTGCTCGGGCTCTACGAAGGGATACCGCTCACCCATCGGGAGCAGTACGGCGGCCTAGCCATGCCGGACCGGGTGACGATCTTCCGGCTGGCGCTGCTCGACCGGTGCGCCTCGTCCGCCGAGCTCGAGCGCGAGGTGCGCATCACGGTCGTGCACGAGGTGGCTCACCACTTCGGCATCGACGACGCCCGTCTGGCCGAGCTGGGTTGGGCGTGAGGCCGGCTCGGCCGGGATACCGTCCGATCGTGCCGCACGTGGCCGTGTCCGCCCTCGGCGTCGACCGACCGGGCATCGTCGCGGCCGTGACGGGCGTCCTGATGGCCCACGGCGGGAACCTCGAGGACACCGCCATGACGAACCTGGGCGGGCACTTCGCGATGATGCTCATCGTCGAGGTCCCCGACCTCGAGTCGGCCGAGGCGCTGGAGGCCGCCCTCGTCGAGGAGGTGGCCGATCTCGGGCTGACCGTGGCGGTCCGGCCCCTCGCCGATGCCCCGACGGGGGATCCCGCTGCCACATCGAGCTGGTCGCTGTCGCTCTACGGCGCCGACCAGCCGGGCATCGTCCACGGGGTCACCGTCCTCTTGGCCGAGCACGGCGCCAACATCGTCGACCTGAGCACCCGGATGGTCGGCAGCGGGCCCGAGCATGCCTACGTGCTGCTGCTCGAGGTCGAACTGCCCGAGACGGCCGACGTCGAGCGGCTCCGGCTCGAGCTGGCATCGCTGGCGGCGGCGCTCGGGGTCGAGCTGCACCTGCGCCCGGACGAGGCCGATGTGCTCTGAGCGCCGGACCGGCCCGAAGCCCTCGGCCACGCCACCCGCCCCTTGATCCGGCCCGTCCTCGAGCTGCCGCATCCGACCCTCACGGCCCGGGCCGGGCCCATCGGTGTGGTCGACGCCGAGGCACGGCAGCTGGGTCGTGACCTCCTCGACACCATGCGAGCCAGCCCGCACTCGGTGGGCGTGGCCGCCCCCCAGATCGGCGTGGGCCGGCGGGCCTTCTGCGTCGACGTGACCGGGCACCCCAAGGCGGCGTCGTGCCACGGAGAGCTCGTCCTGTTCGACCCGGTGGTCGTCGGGGCCACCGGCCAGTCGGTGGCCCGCGAGGGTTGCATGAGCGTGCCCCATCTCACCGGCGACGTGGCCCGGGCGACGACGCTGGTGGTGCTCGGCCTGGGGCTCGACGGCCTCGAGCACGAGTACCGGGTCGACGCGTTCGAGGCCCGCGCCGTCCAGCACGAGATCGACCATCTCGACGGGCTGCTCTTCCTCGACCGGGTCGTGGCCCACGACCGCGTCTTCCGGCGCCGCATCTACCGCTGAGGTCCGCCTCCCGGATCGCACGTCCGTCCTACGCTGGCGGCCGTGCCGTTCCCGACCAAGCTCTTGAACGAGGGTGAGGAGCTGGTGCTCGACCTGCGGCCCCATCCGTGGTTCTTCGCGGGTCCGGCACTCGCCCTGGCGGGCATCCTCCTCCTCGACGTCGTCGTCATCGGCAAGGACCTGCCGGACCCCGTCAGGATCTTCCTGGTCATCGTCACCCTCGCCGCGCTGGTGTGGTTCGCGGTCCGCTACGGCCGGTGGGCCACCACCAACCTGGCTGTCACCTCCGACCGGATCGTGTTCCGGTCGGGCCTCGTGGCCAAGCGCGGCATCGAGATCCCGCTCGAACGGGTCAACACCATCTTCTCGAAGCAGCGGATCTTCGAGCGGCTGATCCACACCGGCGACCTCGTGGTGGAATCGGGCGGCGAGATGGGCCGGGAGACCTTCTACGACATCCCGTACCCCCAGCGGGTGCAGAACGAGCTCTACCAGCAGATCGAGGCCCACCAGCGCCGGGCGAGCGGCGGAAGCGCCCGGACGGCGCCCGACGCGCTCGACCAGCTGGCCAAGCTCGACGACCTGCGCAAGCGGGGGGCCATCACCGAGGCGGAGTTCCAGGCCAAGAAAGCGCAGCTGCTCGACCGCATGTGAAGGCCGTACCCTCGGCGTCGGTGGCCATCGTGGCGTTCGTCCATGCGCACCCCGACGACGAGTGCATCGTCACCGCCGGCACCATGGCGGCCCTGGCCGATGCCGGCCATCGCGTCGTCCTGGTGCTCGCCACCCGGGGCGAGCTCGGGGAGGTGCCGGAGGGGTTCCTGGCCGACGGGGAGTCGCTCACCGAGCGGCGCGTGCAGGAGACGATGTCGGCGGCGGAGATCCTGGGTGTCGACCGGGTGGTCTTCCTCGGCTACCACGACTCGGGGATGGCGGGAGAGCCGACCAACGACGCCGCCTCGGCGTTCTGGCAGGCCGATCTCGGCGAGGCGGCCCGACGGTTGCTCGCCGTGCTCGCCGAGGAGGGCACCGACCGGTTGGTGACCTACGACGAGCGGGGCGGGTACGGCCACCCCGACCACGTCCAGGTGCACCGGCTCGGCGCGGCGGTGGCGGCGGCCGGTGCCGGCGTGCGGGTGCTGGAGGCGACCATGAACCGGGACCACATCCGGGCCGATCGGGAGGCGGACGGCGGGGGCGGCGGGGAGGACGACGGCGTCGAGGTCGGCATGCCCATAGAGCGGATCCATCTCGGCCTCGACGTGCGTCCCTGGCTCGACCGCAAGCGGGCGGCGATGCGGGCCCACCGCAGCCAGATCGCCGAGGAGTCGTTCTTCCTGTCCATGCCGGCCGAGCGCTTCGAGCTCGTCTTCGGCACGGAGTGGTACATCCGCCACGACGAGCCGGGTGGTGACACTGGCCCGATCGTCGCGGCTGGCCTCGACGACTTCCTCGACGCGTTCCCGGCCCCTGTGTCCGTCGACCGCTGAAGCCCACGTCCAGGCGGCAGATCGGGCCTCGGCGTCCTAACCTCGACGCCATGACCGTTACCGACGAGGTCCGCTGGCGGGGCGTCAACCACCTCGCCCTGGTCACTTCCGACATGGATGCGACCGTGCGGTTCTGGCACGGTGTGATCGGCGCCCGCCTGGTGGCGACGCTCGGCACCGAGGCGTTCCGCCACTACTTCTTCGAGGTCGGGCCCGGCTCCACGGTCGCGTTCTTCGAGTACCGGGACCAACCCCTGGCCCGGTTCGCCAAGCCGGCCGGCATCCCCGACCCGCGGGCGTCGCAGTTCGACCACCTGTCGCTCGATCTTCCCGATGAGGATGCGCTGCTGAGGTTGCGCAGCCGCCTCAAGGAGCACGGCTGCGAGGTGACCGATGTCGTCGATCACAGCGTGATGCGGTCGATCTACTTCACCGACTCCAACGGCATCGCCCTGGAGGCGTCCTGGTGGGTCGTCGACGCCACCGGGCGCCCGAGCGACTACGCCGACGAGCGGGTGTTCGCCGACCGTGATCCGGTACCGGCGGTGCGTGAGCTCGCCGGCGCCGGCCAGCTCGACCACACGGTGGTCACGCAGCTGGTCGACGCCGTGACCGACCTGCCGTAGGACGACAAGACGAAGGCCCGGCCCCGGCGTGAGCCGGGACCGGGCCTTCGTGGTTGCGTCTACAGGTTGTAGAGGCGGGTGACGTTGCCGGAGGCGATGAGCTCGATGTCGTCGCGGGGCAGGTCCTTGAAGTGGTTGGTCAGGACCTCGCGGCTGCGGGGCCAGGTGCTGTCCGGGTGCGGGTAGTCGGTCGCCCACATCAGGTTCTCGATGCCAAGCAGGTCGAGGAGGCGGATGCCGGCCAGGTCCTGCTCGAAGGTGGCAGCCATGTTGCGGTGCCAGTAGAAGCTCGGCTTCTCGGAGATGGCCTTGGCCGGGAACGTGTCCCAGCCGTGGTTGTCGACCATGGTGTCGAGCCGCTCGAGGAAGTAGGGGATCCAGCCGATCCCGGCCTCGACCAGGACGACCTTCAGGGCCGGGAAGCGCTCCAGGACGCCGCTGACGGTCCAGTCAGCCACGCACTCGGCCATGAAGATGGGCGGGAGCGACTGGAAGATGCCCTTGAACGGGGTCGGGTCCTCGGGCATGACGCCAGCCATGAGGTAGCTGCTGCCGCCCACGTGCTGGCTGATCGGCACGCCGGTCTCGGAGAGGATCTCCCACAGCGGGTTGTAGTACTCGTCCCAGTAGGGGGGTGCGCCCTGCTCGCGGGGGATGAGAGGTACCTGCACGGCCTTGCCGTGCTCGGCCACCACCCGCTCGACCTCCTTCACCGACGCCTTGATG
>DASXLH010000079.1:0-14310 GCA_036496335.1 Acidimicrobiales bacterium | reverse complement strand
GGCTGGCTGGGCTCCGGCTCGTCGAAGCGGGCCGCTCGCCAGTGGCTGGGCGAGAGCCCGCGGGCCCGTTTGAAGGCTCGGCTGAAGGCCTCTTCGGAGTCGTAGCCGACCCGCCTGGCCACCGTCATGACGGCGAGGTCGGTGGTGGCGAGGAGATCCTCGGCCAGGTGCATGCGCCATTCCGTCAGGTAGCGGATGGGTGAGCGACCCAGCACCTGGCGGAACCGTTCGTCGAGCAGCGACCGGGAGACGGCGGCGCCGGAGGCGAGCTGGGCGACCGTCCAGCGCTGCCCGGGGGCGGCGTGCAACAGGGCGAGAGCCGGCGCCAGCACCGGGTCCCGCAGCGCCGCGATCCAACCCCGGTCGGCGGCCGGGGCGGTGGCCAGGTGGACGCGCAGGACCTCGATGAGCACCAGCTCGGGCAGCCGCGTCGACACGAGGCTCTGGCTGGCGTTGGAGGGCGCGGTCTCCTCGACGGCGTAGGCGATGCTGGCCTGCACCCACATAGCCGCCGCCCCGACCGGGGGTCGCACGACGAAGACCGGCGGCAGGGCCCGGAGCCTGGGGTCGAAGAGCGGGTCGTCGGAGAGCAGATAGCCGCAGACGACGTCCGTCTGGGCGCCGCCGCCGCCGTGGCGGATGAGCGGCATCTCCTCCCAGGGCGGCGAATCGACCAGTGCATTGATGGACACCAGCTGGGCGGGCGACTCGCCGCCCATCACGTACTGGTCGCCGTAGGGCAGCACGATCACGTCGCCGGCGGCGGCCCAGTGGCGCTCGTCCTCGGTGACCGACACCCAGCACCGGCCGCTGGCCACGATGTGGAACAGGATGAGGCGCTCGGCGCCCGGTCGCAGCGCACCCGCGAACGCCTGGGGCGCCGACTCGAAGGCGAAGCCCTCCGTCAGCTCCGACCGGAAGAAGATCGCCCCCTCGAGGCGGAGCTGCTCCAGCGCTGAACGCAACACGGATGGCGACGAACCGTCCCCAGATCCTTCCTCGGCGCTCACCGTCACAAGTCTGGTCCCACGGTCAACTCGGGCGGCGTCCCGGTCATGGTCATCGCGGGGGTTCCTTCGGATACTCGAACGGACGACAGTCAGCCGCTCCGGACCAGGCTCCACGAGCCCAGCGCCCGGGCGGTGCCCACCTCAGCACCGAAAGAAGGATCAGCCATGACCACCACGTTCCCACCCCTGACCCATGTGGCCCTCACCGTCCGGGACCTGGCCATCAGCATGCCCTGGTACGAGGCCGTCCTCGACGCCGAGCCGGTGATCGACGAGGACACCGACCCCGACATGCACCACACCGTGTACCTGCTCGGGAACGGCACGCTCCTCGGTCTGCACCAGCACGGCCGGCCCGCCCCGGCCGAGGCGTTCAGCGAGTTCCGCGTCGGCCTCGACCATGTCGCCTTCGGCGTCGCCGATCGGACGGAGCTCGAGAAGTGGGCCGCCCGTCTCGACGAGCTCGAGATCGAGCACGGCGGGATCAAGGACGCCGCCTATGGCTCCGGGTTGGCCTTCCGGGACCCGGACGGGATCGCGCTGGAGCTCTTCGCCCCGCCGGCGTGACCAATGGACCAGGAACCGAGCCGATAGGCGAGGCTCCCAATGGACACGGTGCCCTGTTTCGGTGCCCTGGCGCCGAAACGAAGCCTCGCACCGCTCCAAGGCGGACCCATCCAGTCATGTCCTAGGTGCCGTGCCCCCGCTGACGAGCGGTCGGCACGGCACGGCCGCGTCCACCCGCGAGCGGGTGTGGCCCGTCGTGGAGCCGTGCGGTGCCGGATGGTGACGGCCAGCGTGTAGAGAGTCCTTGTGAGCCGAGTCGACTGGGCGTCCGTTGGGCCCCCCTGGCAGGTGGCCTTCGACGAGGCCTGGGCGGCCTTCCGCGCCGGCAGCCCGCCCGTCGGCGCCGTCGTCGTCGACGCCGGCGGCCTGGTGGTGGCCACCGGGCGGAGCCGTCGTGGCGAGCACACCGCCCCCGCCAACCACCTGTCCGGGAGCCGGGTGGCGCACGCCGAGATCAACGCCTTGGCCCAGCTCGACGTCGACCAGCACGTCGGCCACGAGCTGCTCACCACGCTGCGGCCGTGCTTCCTCTGCGCTGCCGCCCTGGCCATCTCCCACGTCCCGCACGTGTCCTTCGCCGGCGACGACCCGATGTGGCGCTTCGTCGACGGCATGGGCGATGCCCATCCCGTGCTGGCCGAGCGCTGGTACACCGTCTCCGGCCCGATGCCGGGTCCGCTCGGGACGTGGGCGGCGCTGCTCCCGCTGGTCGAGCGGCTGGCCCGCAAGCCCAGCGGGACCCGGGTGGACGAGTACCTCGCCTGGGCACCCGGGCTGGTGGCGCTGGCGCAAGACCTGGTGGCCGACGGACGGTGGCGCGACCTGCTGGCTCTCGACCACGACGCTGCCCTCGACTCGCTCTGGGGCGAGCTCCTGGCTGCCGCCGTCGCCTAGTGGGTCAGGCTCTCCCGCCCGACCGCTGCTCGGCGGCCTCGACGGTCTGCTCGAGGAGGACGGCGATGGTCATCGGGCCGACACCGCCGGGAACCGGCGTGATGAAGCTCGCCACCGCGAGCGCCTCGTCGAAGGCGACGTCGCCGACGTTCCCTTCGTTGTAGCCGGCGTCGATCACCACCGCGCCGGGCTGCAACCATGCACCCCGCACGAAGTCGGCCCGACCGACGGCGGCCACCACGATGTCCGCCGATCGCACGACGTCGGGCAGCGACCGCGTCCGGGAGTGGCAGTACGTCACGGTGGCGTCCCGGCCGAGGAGCAGCATCCCGACCGGACGGCCCAGGATCGGGCTACGGCCGATGACGACGGCGTGCCGGCCGCTCGGGTCGATCCCGTAGGCGTCGAGCAGGCGCAGGATGCCCACCGGGGTACACGAACCGAAGCCCGGCAACCCGAACGCCATCGCCGCGAACGAGTGCATGGTGACGCCGTCGACGTCCTTCGTTGGATCGATGGCCTCGAAGGCGGCCCGCTCGTCGACCTGGGCCGGGACCGGGTGCTGCAGGAGGATCCCGTCGACGGTCGGGTCGGCGGAGAGGGCGGCGATGGCCTCGACCACCTGCTTGGTGGTCGAGGAGGCTGGCAGCGTGACGGTCCGCGAGTGGATCCCGACCCGGCGGGCCCGGTTGCCCTTCATCTTCACGTAGGTGGCCGACGCCGGATCGTCGCCGACGAGCACGGCCACCAGCGACGGCTTGCGCCCGTTCGACGCTTCGTGGGCGGCCGCCCGGACGGCCACCTCGTCGAGCATGGCCGCGGCCACGGCCGCGCCGTCGAGCCGCGTCGCCTGGTGGGAATGGGCCTCGGTCATGCGCACGCTCCTGGGTCGACGGCTTCGCCCAGGCGCACGGCTCACGACGGGCGGATGTCCCGTCGGGCTGCTCCCCGGTGGTGCTCCACCATCAGCGCCAGTCGCAGCCCGGCAACAGGGTACCGACCGTCGCGTCGACCTCGATGAGGGTCAGCGGCTGCCGACCTCCTCGGCGTTGCGGAGCTGGGCCTCGAAGTCGTCGATCGGGATGGCGGGGAGGGTCAGGATGTTGACGGTCCCCCGGGAACCCAGATCGAGGGAGAGCTGGGCCACGGTGGAGTTGTTGGGCGCCTCGACGAGGGTGACGAAGTCGTAGGGACCGAGCACGGCGTACTGGTCGATCACCGTGCAGCCGAACGCCTCCACCTCGTCGTTGACCCGGTTGAGGCGTTGGGGGTCGTTCTGCAAGGTCTTGCGTCCCTCGGCGGTGAGCGTGCTCAAAAGGATGTACGTCGGCACGGCGGCCCCCTCGGTCGGTGGGCGGGTACCCGCCTGGGCAGCGGTTTACGCCCTCGGACGGTCGCGGTCAACGGCCGGCCCCGGTCGAAGGCCCGCTCGCCCCGTCGTACCCTCCGTCGCCATGGACCTCGAGTTGGCCGGCAAGCGGGCGATCGTGACCGGCGGGAGCCGCGGCATCGGCAAGGCGGTGGCCCGTCAGCTGGCGCTCGAGGGCGCCCTCGTGGGCATCGCCGCCCGCGACCAGGGCCGCATCGACGACGCCGTCGCCGAGCTGTCGGCCGGCACCGGCCGGTCGGTGGTGGGTCGGTCGTGCGACACCACGGACGACGCGTCCGTGAGGGCCATGGTGGCCGACCTCGCCGACCAGCTCGGCGGCGTCGACATCCTCGTCAACGCGGCCGCCATGCCGGGTGGCGTCGTCGCCCCGCCGAAGCTGGCCGACATCACCACCGACGCGCTCTGGGAGGAGGTCAACACCAAGGTGATGGGCTATCTGCGCTGTGCCCGCGAGGCGGCACCGTTCATGGTCGCCGGCGGGTGGGGACGGATCATCAACATCAGCGGCCTCGCCGCCCGCCAGACCGGCTCGACGCTCGGCTCGATCCGAAACGTGGCGGTGGCGGCCATGACCAAGAACCTGGCCGACGAGCTGGGCCCCAGCGGCATCAACGTCACCGTCGTGCATCCCGGCCCCACCCGGACCGAGCGGATGAGCGACGAGACCGCCGCCCGGGTCACCGGCAACGTGATCGGCCGCGTGGTCGAAGCCGACGAGATCGCTTACGTGGTCGCCTTCCTGGCATCCCCGAAGAGCGCGGCCGTCACCGGCGACGCCATCGCCTGCGGGGGCGGCGCCCGTGGCGCCATCCACTACTGAGCCTCAGACCGGCCAGCAGCCACTGAGGTTCAGATCGGGAAGCGCAGGCTCGACTCCCCGGCTTCGCCCCGGGGGTCATCGGGATGGTCCCGATCATCGGGGACCGAGGTGGCATCGCCGAACGCCCACCGCAGGATCGGTGCCAGCGCCACCACGAAGGCCCCGACGAACAGCACCCAGCCCAAGCCGCTCACCAACGAGGCCAACCGGCCGGCGTCACCCAGCCGGTCGAGCTGGTCGGGACCGAGGATGTAGGCCCAGTCGTGCTGGCCGCCGATGAGCTGGAGCTCCTGGTAGGGCGCGTCGGCGATGTAACGGGCCACGTCGAGGGCGTCGGTGGCCGCCCAGGCGAGGCACAACGCGCCGCCGATCCGATCGTGGCGGACCACCAGGAAGTAGACGGCGAGCCCCAGCGGCACTCCCACCTGGAAGCCCGATCCGGCCGCCGCCGTGACGATCTGGGGCCAGGGCAGGAAGGCGTCGAGGATGTAGCAGACGAGGTGGCCGAGCTCGTGGAAGCCGAGATCGACGCCCGAGAGGAAGGGCACCCGGTGCCCCCGCATCCCCAAGAGGCCGAGCAGGACGCAGCCGGCCACCACGCCCACGTCGCGCCGCCAGCTGGGCCATCGGTCCATGACGGAGCATCGGCACGTCCGGGCGCCGGCTCAAACCGGGCCGGACCTCCCGCGGCTCATGCCAGCTGCTCGATGAGCTGGATGAGCTCCTCGCGGCGCAAACCCTGCCGCCGGGCCAGCGCCACCAGCTCGCGGGCCTTGACCGTGACGGCACCCCGTTGCGGCGCCCGCCCCGCCACGGTGATCCCCTTGCCCCGCCTGAACTCGACCAGGCCCTCATCACGGAGGACCCGCATCGCCCGAAGGACGGTGTTGGCGTTCACGCCGAGCACGGCGGCGAGATCACGAGCCGGCGGAAGGCGATCGCCGGGCCCGGCCTCACCGTCGGCGATGGCCCGACGGATCTCGGCCGCCACCTGGTCGTGGAGGTGGGTGGACGCCGACCGGTCGACCTTGACAGCCTTCATGGTGCTATTCATACTCCCATCATCATGGAACCACTCCACCTAGCACCATGATGCCGTCGCCCCGATGATCGCGCCGCCCACGAGGTCGGGACCGGGACCGGGCGATGCCCTCGCCGGCATGCCCGGAAGCGCATCGCATCCCGACCTTGCCGCGCTCGAGGCGCAAGCCCTCTTCGAGGAGGCGAGGAGACGTCAACGCCGGCGGCGCATCCGACGGTTGGCGTACCTGGTCGCGGTGGTCGCAGTCGTCATCGGCTATGTCGCGGCACGTACCTGGTCGACGCCCCCGCCGGCACCGACCCCGTCAGCGGCCGCCCCGCTCGCCGGCTCCGCCTGGCACGCCAGCGGACAGACGGCGTGGAAGCACGCCCTGGGCGGGAACTATGCAGCCTTCCCGTCGGACGCCATCACCTGTGCCGGCAGCCCTTCCGACGCCGCGTGCTACGTCGTGATCCAGGCCAACGGCATCGAACCCGACGGGAGCCGCACGGGCCCCGACACGCCCCTCGGAGGCTCATCGCTGCACGCGTCGCTCTTCCGCTCGGGCGATCTCGGGATCACCTGGACACGGCTGGCGCTTCCGACCGACACCTGGCTCTCGTCCGCGACGACCTGCTCGGGCGCGGGCACCTGCGCCGTCGCCGCCGTCGTGGGTGCCGGTGACAACCCCGGCGGATCGGGGCAGACGGTGCTGCTGACCACCCTCGACGCCGGCCGGCGATGGGTCGTGCACGACCTGCCCCCCGGCACGGGCGAGATCCAGCACCTGGCCTGCCCGACTCCGTCCCATTGCGTGGTCGCGGCGTTCGCGGCCGTCTCACCCACGACCATCGACGGCGACGCGCCAGCCGCGGGGGTGAACCGGTTCCTCCCGACCGCGGTGCTCACCACCGATGACGGCGGGGCGACATGGTCCCGCTCCGTCCTGCCGTCGACCCCGCCGAGCGGCCGGTACTCGCTCTCGTCCGTCACCTGCCCGACCGGCCCTCACTGCATCGCCGAGGGCGCTCTGGCCACGATCTTGCACTTACCCGAGGGTGCGTACATCGAGGCCGACACCACTTGGGTGACGCTGTACAGCGGCGACGGTGGGCGGACGTGGACCACGAGCGACCGGCGACCGGCGTTCTCGGACAGCCAGGTGGCGTGTGGCGACGACCACCGCTGCCTGCGGTTCGAGAGCCCGGGTCCCGCGGCCGGACCGAGACCGCCTGACGTGCTCTCGAGCGACGACGCCGGTCGCACCTGGACGACCGTTCTCACCGTCGGGCTCCCGCCGATGAGCACCCTCTTGGACTGCTCGTCCGCTCAGCGCTGCATCGCGGCCACGAATGACGCCGGGCTCCTGAGCACCGTCGATGGCGGGACGCGGTGGACCGAGGTCGGGGTCGTCCCTGCCATCGCCAATGGCCGGCTGGTGGCCGGTTCGTGCCTCACGACCGGGATCTGCCTCGTGCTGCGAGACACCAGCGAGCCACCTCCCGCCCTGTCTGCCGAGATCACCGCCACCGTCCTCACGAACGTGATGAAGCCAACGCTGCGACCCTGAGCGCCGATCCGCTCAGCCCACCTTGAGAGCTGAGTTCCGGCGCCGGGTGGGGCGGTGCTCGTCGATCCACTCGGCGATGTCGGCGAACGCCAGGGCGGCCTCCGACTTCGGCTCGGAGGCGACGATGGGCCGACCGGTGTCGCCCCCCTGCCGCACGGCCTCCACGAGGGGGATCTGGCCGATCATCGGCACGTCGAGCCGGGACGCCAGCTCGTCGCCCCCGCCGGCGCCGAACAGCTCGTAGCGCTTCCCGTCGTCGCCCGTGAACCAGCTCATGTTCTCGATCACACCTCGGACCGGGATCCGGATGTTGTCGCTCTGGAACATCAGGCCCGCCCGCTGCGCCACTCGCTGGGCGGCGGCCTGGGGCGTCGTGACCACGTAGGCCTCGGCCACCGGCAGGAAGCCCGCGAGGGAGATGGAGATGTCGCCGGTGCCGGGCGGCATGTCGACCACCAGGTAGTCGGGCTCGCCCCAGTAGAAGTCGGTGAGGAACTGCTCGAGGGCCTTGTGCAGCATGGGCCCCCGCCACACCACCGGTTGGTCCTCCCGCACGAAGAAGCCGATGGAAGCGCAGGCGACGCCGTGGGCCACAGGGGGGACGATCATCGTCTGGTCGATGAGCGTTGGGGGATGGTCGATGCCGAGCATGGCCGGGATCGAGAATCCCCAGACGTCGGCGTCGACGATCGCCACCCGATGGCCCCGCCGGGCCAGGGCGATCGACAGGTTCACGGTGACCGACGACTTGCCCACCCCGCCCTTGCCGGACGAGATCAGCAGGACCCGGGTGCGCGAGCCGGGGTCGGTGAACGGAACCCGACCGTCGGAGTGGAGGCGGGCGACGATGGCAGAACGCTCCTCGTCGTCGACGACCAGGTGGCGGATGCGCACGTCCGGCAGGCCCAGCGGGCGCAAGGCGGTGGCGATGCGGGCGTCGAGCTCGCCCACCTCCGGGTGGTCCTCGACGATGAGGGCCACGGTCACGTCGGCACGATTGCCGTCGACCCGGACCTCCTCGAGGAGGCCCAGCTCACCGATCGAGCGGTGCAGGATCGGCTCGACGACGTCGTTCACGGCGGCGGCGGCCGCGGCGTTGGTGCTTCCGCCGACCTGGGGCTGGTCGGGCGGCTCAGGGGGGCTCGACATGACCCCACGTACACTACGAGCGATGCCTGGGGACACCGCGACCGGGGGAGACACCGCCACCCGCGGTGGCGTGGCCGCCGCGCCCCCGGCCAAGGACCTCACCGCCGACGAGTTCTCCGCCGCCGTCACCGCCATCACCTCGGCCTTCGGCGACCCGACCCGGCGCCAGATCTACCTCTTCGCCCGCGAGCGCGAGGACGAAGGCGTCACCGCTTCGGAGGTGGCGCAGCGCTTCGAGTTGCACGCCAACGTCGCCCGTCACCATCTCGACAAGCTGGCCGCCGGTGCCTATCTCGAGGCTCGCACCGGGAAGGGCAGCGGGAGCGCGGGACGACCCTCGAAGCGGTTCGTCGCCACGGGGACGGCACTGGTCCCCGAGCTCCCCGTCCGGCGAGACGACCTCGTGCTGTCGCTGCTGGGCCGGGCCCTCGAGCTGCTGCCCCGGGAGGCGGCCGAGGCCATGGCCGAGGAGGTCGGGATCGAGTACGGCCGGGCCATGGCCGCCTCGGTGTCGCCCGAGGGTGGCGCACAACGCTCCTTCCGCTCGGCTCTGCACGCCGTGGCCGACGCCCTCACCGCCCACGGCTTCGCCGCCCACGCCGAGGGCCTCGGGGCCGGGGGCGTCGACGACGACGACACCCGGATCGTCACCGACCACTGCCCCTTCGGCGGGTCGCTCACCTCCCCGGTGATCTGCGCGGTCGACCGCGGGATGGTCAAGGGGATGCTCGCCGCTCTCTACGGCGACACCTCGCCGGCCACCTTCCGGTCCAGGGCGCAGGGCGACGACACCTGCGTCACCGCCGTGCCCGTCTCCCTCTAGGGCTCCGTCCGGCCCGTGGCCCGCCACTACCTCGACCACGCGTCGACCTCCCCCACCCGGCCGGAGGCGGTCGAGGCCATGCTCCCCTGGTTCTCGGCGGTGGCCGACCCCGGACGGATCCACACCGAGGGCCATGCCAGCCGGGTGGCCGTCGAGGTGGCCAGGGACCAGGTGGCGGCCATGCTGGGAGCCCGGTCCCGTGAGGTGGTGTTCACCAGCGGGGCGACCGAGTCGTGCGCCACCGCCACCTGGATGGCCACCGAACGGGGCGAGCACGTGGTGGTGCCGGCCGTCGAGCACTCCTGCGTGCGGGAGGCGTCGGCCCGGCACGAGGCGACGGTCGTGGGCGTCGACGGGTTCGGCCGTGTCGACGTGGACCGGCTCCTGGAGGCGGTGCGGCCCGACACCGCCCTCGTCCACCTCCAGTGGGCGAACCACGAGGTCGGAACCCTCCAGCCCGTCGCCCGGGCGGTCGAGGCCTGCCGGGCCCGGGGCGTGCTCGTGCACGTCGACGCCGCCGCCGCCGCCGGGCACGTCCCGATCGACTTCGACGGACTGGGCGCCGACCTGCTGAGCGTGTCGGCCCACAAGCTCGGCGGCCCCCCCGGCATCGGGGCGCTGCTGGTGCGGCGGGGGTTGCGGCTGCGCCCGCTCCTGCTCGGCGGCGACCAGGAACGGGCCCGCCGGGCGGGCTATGAGAACGTCCCCGCCATCGTCGGCTTCGGCGCGGCCGCGGCGGCGCTCGACGTCGAGCGGGAGGCGACGACGGCCAGAGGTCTCCTGGCCTCCGTCGTGGCCGGCGACCTGGGACCGGGCGTGCACCTGCTCGGCGATCCCGACCCGGCCGGGCGGCTGCCGCACCTGGTCTGCCTGGGCATGGAGGGGGTCGAAGCCGAGCCTGTGCTGCTCGGGCTCGACCAGGCCGGCGTGGCGGTGCACTCCGGCTCGTCCTGCTCGTCCGAGTCGCTGGAGCCCTCGCCGGTGCTCGAGGCGATGGGCGTCGACGCCTCCCGGTCGTTGCGCGTCTCGGTCGGGTGGTCGACCACGGCAGCCGACACCGAGGCGTTCGGTGCCGCCCTGCCGGTGGTGCTCGCGCGCCTGCTCGCCCTGGGGGGCACCGTCCCGACCCCCTGAGAGGGTGCGTAGGGGCGCACCCGTGGCCCGAGCGGCCCGGCGCCGGAGGCGCCGAGAGCGGGAGGCAGCGTGGGCGCGCCGTGGCCGAGCGTGGCCTCAGGGCGCGGCGGTCGTGGTGGTGGAGCTGTCGGCCTCGTTGATCGAGGCCTGGTAGTCCTCGATGCTCGCCCGCAGGTCGGCCGAGGGGTTGTTGTTGAGCGCGTCGGCCAGGGCCTTGACCGCCCCGGCCTTCTCGCCGTCGGCCCGCAGGGCGATGCTCAGGTAGAAGAGCAGGCGGGGGTCGTTGGGGCTGAGCTTGACGGCGTCCTCGATGGCGATGCGGCCCTGCTCGATGAGGAGGGGCTGGTTGGCCCCGATGCCCGTCGTGACCAACAGGAAGCCGCGCTCGCTCATGGCCTCGATGTTGGTCTTGTCCCTGGCCAGCACCTGGTCGTAGACCTTGAGCGCCTCGGTGTACTTGCCCTGCTGGGCGAGGTTGGCGGCGTCGCTCAGCAGCTGGTCGGTGGTGCGGGGCACGTTCCCGGTGATCGTCTCACCGGGCTTGCGACCGCCGACGACGTTGGCCACCGTGAAGCCGGCGGCCAGCGCCACGACCGCGACGAGCACCACGGCAGCCACGATCCGCCCTGGGCGGCGCTTGGCCGGCGGCACTGCCGCCCGGCCCTCGTCGACCTGGCCGTCGGTCTCCTCGAGCCGGCGGCGGTAGTCCTCGGACAAGGCGGCGTGGTCGGCGGGGTCGATGTCGCCGGCGGCGAGCTCACGGTCGAGGTCGTCCAGCGAGCGGCGCAGGAACGATCGTTGCTCCTCGAGCCGGGCCAGCTCGTCGGGGTCGTAGTCGTTGGTCGTCGTCATCGAGGTGTCGCCGTCATGCCCGTCGCCAGCGGCGGAAGGTGAAGGCCAGTCCGGCCGCGGCCGCCACCAGGGCGGCCACCGGGAGGATCCACACGATCGACTGCACGCCGTGGCTGGGGGGCGTCAGCAGGATCGAGTTGCCGTAGGACGCCGCCAACCCGGCGCGGATCTGGTCGTCGGACTGGTGGGCGGCCACGCCCTTGGCGATCTGGTTGCGCACGTAGACGGCGGCAGGCGCCTGGGAGTTGGCCGCTGACTCCCCGGCGCAGGCCGGGCAGGCCACGGTGGTGGCGATGTCCATCACCCGCTCGGCGTCGGTGGGCGAGCGGCGGTCGGTGGTGCCGATGTAGAAGGCCACCGCCACGGCCAGGAGCAGCGCCGCCCAGGCCAGGCGGCGCCCTGCCACCTTGGTCATGAGCTGCTCTCGGCCCGGGTCAACAGGTCCTGGAGCTTGGCGTACTCGATGCCGCCGACGACCTTCGACACCACCGTGCCGTCCGGGGCCACGAGGTACGACTCGGGGACCTTGGCCACACCCCAGCTGGTGGCGATGGAGCCGTCCGGATCGTCGATGACGGGCCAGGACCCGCCGTTCTGGTCGAAGTAGGACTTGACGTTGCTGACCTTGTCGTCGAACACGACGCTCACGACCTCGGCCGTGGATGCGTTCACCTGGGAGAAGCGCACCAGGTCGGGATGCTCGGCCTTGCAGGGGACGCAGTAGGTCCCGAAGAAGTTGACCAGGACCCACTTGCCGGGGGCCACGGTGGCGAGGTCGACCCGGCCGGCCGCGCCGACGATCTCGTCGCCGGCCAGGGCCGGAGCCGGCTTGCCCAGCAGGGGGCTGGTGGTCTGACGGTCGTCGGCCGACTTGCTGGTGGCCAGCACGCCGATGAGGACGGCCAGGACCACTCCGAGGGCGATGGCGCTGACGAGCGCGGTGCGGGAGCGCTTCATGCCGGCTCCAAGACCGGCTCCTCCACCGGGTCGGCCGGCGGTTGCTCGGACACGGGCGCGGTGGGTCGCCGTCGGCGGCCGGGTACGAGGGCCAGGATCGTGCCGATCCCCATGACCGCCCCGCCGATCCACAGCCAGCTGGCGAGCGGCTCGACGGCCATACCGATCACGGCTGAGCCGTGAGCCGTCTCGGGGGCGGCGATGAGGGTCAGGTAGACGTCGCTGCGCAGGCCCCAGTCGACCGACGGCGTGCCGATGGTGTTCCCCGTGCTGGGCTTGAACTGGCTCAGCGCGGGTGCGTACACCTGGCCGCCGTCGACCCGCAGGCGGGCTTCGACCGCCGTCTTCTGGGCGTTGTCGATCGTGCGGGTCCCGAGGTAGGTGGCGGTGTGACCGGCCACGTGCGCCGTCTGGCCCTCGGCCAGGCGGAACTCACCCGAGGTCGTGAACCCCTGGGCGCCCGTGAAGGCCATGGCCACGATGATCACGCCGAGGTGGACGATCATCCCGCCGTTGGTGCGGCCCACGACGGCGTTGCGCATCGAGGTGCCGTTGCGGCGTGCCGACCGGGCCGCCAGCGCCACCTGGCGGATGGCCGAGCCGGCGCCCACGCCCCCGAGGAAGAACGCCAGCAGGGGTGCCACGCCACGGGCCCCGACGGCGATGGCGACGGACAGCGTGCCGACACCGGCCCACGCCGGCCACAGCAACCGCTCCCGCAGGACCCCCTTCGACGCCTTCCGCCAGGGCAGGACCGGAGCGATGGCCATGGTGAGCAGCAGGAGGAGCCCGATGGGCATGGTCATCCGGTCGAAGTACGGGCGACCGACGGTGATCTGGTCGTTGCGCAGGGCCTCGTAGATGAGGGGGAAGACCGTCCCCAGGATCACGACGAAGGCGAAGGCGGCGAACAGCACGTTGTTGGTGAGGAACGCCCCCTCGCGCGACAGCGGCGAGTCGATGCTCCCGGGCGAGCGCAGCCGATCGCCCCGCCATGCCACGAGGCCGAGGGACACGATCACGACCACGGCGAAGAAGGTGAGCAGCCAGGGGCCGATGGGCGACTGGGTGAAGGAGTGGACCGAGTCGAGCACGCCCGACCGGGTGAGGAACGTCCCGAAGATGGTGAGGGCGAACGTGGCCAGCACCAGGCACAGGTTCCAGACCCGGAGCATGCCCCGGCGTTCCTGGACCATGACGGAGTGGATGAACGCGGTACCGGTGAGCCATGGCAGGAACGAGGCGTTCTCGACCGGGTCCCAAGACCAGAAGCCGCCCCAGCCCAGCACCTCGTAGGACCACCACGCCCCGAGGACGATGCCGACGGTGAGGAAGCCCCAGGCCACCAGCGTCCAGCGCCGGGTGAGCTCGAGCCACCCCTCGCCGACACGGCCGGTGACCAGCGCCGCCACGCAGAAGGCGAACGGCACGGTGAAGCCCACGTAACCGAGGTAGAGGAAGGGTGGGTGGATCGCCATCAGGGGGTGGTTCTGGAGGAGCGGGTTGACGCCCAGCCCGTCGGTGGGGGGATTGGCCAGCGTCTTGAACGGGTTGGCCGGGCCGAGCAGGAGGGCGAAGAAGAAGCCCGAGACCACGAACATCGTCAGCAGGGCCCAGGCCACCAACGGGTCGGTGGCCCGCTTCCGGAACCGATAGGCGACGGCGGCGATGTAGCCCGTGAGGATCAGCGCCCAGAGGATGATCGAGCCCTCGAGCGCACCCCACAGCGACGAGATCGTGTAGAGCAGCGGCGTGGCCCGGTTGTGGTTCTGCGCCACGTACTGCAACGAGAAGTCGTGGGTGAGCAGCGCGATCTCCATCACCCCGAAGGCGAGCAGCGCCCCGGCCAGGATGACCAGGGTGAAGCCCCGGCCCTGACGCAGCAACGACGGCTGGTGCCGGCGCAGGCCGAGGGCGAGGGTCAGCACCCCCAGGATGGAACCGGTCAGCCCGAGAGCGACGCCGGCGCTGCCGAGGGCGGCGCTCATCCGGGGCAGGCCTCTTGCTCGGCCGCCGTCAGACGGTCGGCCTCGGTGGCCTTGTACTGCTCGGTGTGCTTCACGATGATCTGGTCGCTGGCGAACGTCTTGGCCGTGCCGGGCACGAACGCCCCCTCCACCACC
>DASXLH010000078.1:0-8029 GCA_036496335.1 Acidimicrobiales bacterium | reverse complement strand
CCCGGCGCCGAAGGTGCGGATCACGACGTCGGCGCCGTCCAGCAACCCGTGCAGTCGATCGGCGGTGCCAGGATCGGCCGGATCGGCGACGATGCTGCGCTTGTTGGTGTTGAGGTGCAGGAACGCCCCTGGGTGCTTCCGCAGCGGGTCGCCTTCCGGACGCTCGACCTTCACGACGTCGGCCCCGAGGTCGGCGAAGACCTTGCCGCAGTAAGCGCCGGCACCCTCGGCGGAGAGCTCGACGACCACCAGGTCGCTCAGCAGCTGGCGCATCGTCGGCTCAGCGGCGGGGCCAGGGCGGGTCGGGCACCGGGAGCTCGACGTGCACCGGCTCCCCCGACCGACGTTCGAGCGCCAGGCCGCCGCGACCGTCGAAGGCCAGTGCGAACTCGCCGTTGAGCAGGCGTCGAACCGGATCACCGAGCAGGTCACGGCGCCAACCGGTGGCCAGGCGGGACCCGGGCGTCCCCGCCAGGAACGCCGACAGGTCGGACCGGGTGGCCAGGAGGGTGGGGTCGATCAGCAGGTCATGGCCGAGCTGGGTGAGCCAGGCCGACACGAGCGCCACCGCCGGGCGCTGGTCCCGGTCGACCTCTTCCCGTCGGGGCTGGCGAACGCGGGTGTCCGGCAGGTTCCGCCCACGGGCGACGGCGTCGAGCAGCTCGGTGGCGGTGCGGCCCCGGGTGTGCCGCTCGTCGACCCCCCGGATCCGCCGCAGCTCCTCCACCGTCGAGGGCGGGTTGGTGGCCACACCGACCACGGCCAGGTCGGGGAACACGTGGCGGACCGGCTGGTCGGTCTCGGCCGCCCGACGCTCCCGCCATGCGGCCACCTCCTGGGCGATGCCCCGGGCCTTGCCCCGCAGCGAGCGACCCTCCTTGAGGCGCAGCCAGGCCTCGTCGGGGTCGGGTCCTGCGAAGCTGCGCGACCGGAGCTCCTCGCACTCCTCCTCGGCCCAACCCAGACGGCCGACCGTCCGCAGCTCCCGGCGCAGCTCGTCGGCGATGTCGAGGAGGTGGGTCACGTCGGAGGCGGCGTACAGCTGCTGCTCGGCGTTGAGGGGCCGGTGCAGCCAGTCGGTCAGCCGGCTCGCCTTCGGTAGCTCAACCCCGAGTATCCGGTCGGCCAACGAGGCCAGCGAAGGGGTGTTGAAGCCGAGGAAGCCGGCCGCCAGCTGCGTGTCGAGCATCCGCCTGGGAACCGCCCCGCAGGCCCGCTGCAACACCTCGAGGTCTTGCGTGGCGGCGTGCAGCACCGCCAGGCCGTCACCCTCCAGGATCTCCCGCAGGGGTTCGAGGCCGACGCTGAGCGGGTCGATCAGGGCCACGCCGTCACGCCAGGCGATCTGGACCAGGGCCACGGTCGGGTAGTACGAGCGTTCCCGGTGGAACTCGGTGTCGACGGCGTACTCGTCGACACCCCGCAGGGTCTCGACCACCTCGTCCAGTCCGGCGAGGTCGACGACCATCGGGATCGGATCGCTCATTGCCGCCAACCGGGGGCCGGCCGGCGCCCGCGGGTGGGGATCACGACCCGGTGTCGACGGCGAAGCCGGCGTCGATCCAGGCAAGCGTCCCGCCCGCCACGTTGGTGGCGGCCCGACCCGTCCCGACCAGGAACTTCACGGCGGCGGCGCTGCGGGCCCCCGAGCGGCAGATCACGTAGAGCTCGCCGTCGGGAACCTGGTCGAGCGAGTCCGGGAGGAGATCGAGCGGCACCAGCACGGCCCCCGGCACGTGACCGGACTCGTACTCCTCCGGCCGGCGGACGTCGAGCAGCACGGCGCCCGCGTCCCGGGCCTCGGCCAGGGCATGGACGTCGACCTCGGGAAGCGCCTCATCGGCCATCTCGCCAGTGTCGCGGATCCCACGAGTCGCCACCCAACGCGGAGCGGGGACCCGGCTGGTGCTCGACGCCCGGGCGGCGAACCCGAGCCCGAACTGGGTGCCGGGGAAGCCGGATCCGAGCTTGGGTGGCACCCAGTTCGGATCAGGTTCCGGGGTCGAGCTGGGCCAGGAACTGGGCGCAGCGGTCCGCCTCGTCCTCCTCGCCGATGGCGGCCGCCGTCCGCTGGAGCCCCTGCAGGGCCCGGAGGAAGCCCCGGTTCGTCTCGTGACGGGCCCGCACGTAGCCCGACCCTCGCCAACCCGACTGGCGGAGCCGGTCGAGACCCCGGTGGTAGCCGACCCGGAAGTAGGCGTACGACTCGACGTCGTCACGGCCGAGCTCGCCCAGGCGCGCCCAGGCATCCAGGAATCGGGGCCAACGGGCGACGACCTCGGCGACGGTGGCGTGGCGCTCCTCGGCCGGCGTTCCCAGCGCCGCCACCAGCGCGGCCACGGCCTCCGGGGGCTCCGGGTCGAGGATCGTCTCCGGGGGGCCCGTGGGCGTGAGGTGGACGGGCTGGGTGGCACCGGCGTCTGAAGTCGAGCTCATGCCCGCACGCTAAAGACCTGGACCGACCGCCGTGGCGTTCGCGGATGGGAGCGTCAGCCGACTCGAACGAGGCGCAGCACGTCGGTGGTCGGGTCGGGCTCGACCGGGGAGCCGACCAGCACGGCGACGATGTCGTCGTGGCGGACCAGCCCCATCTCGCTCGCCGCCTTGACCGCGAACCACACAATGTCGTCGGTCGAGCTGTGACGCCCGACGATGAGCGGGGTGATCCCCCACGCCAGCGCCAGCCGGCGGGCGGTGGCCAGCGACGGGGTCGCGGCGATGACCGGCACCGCCGGGCGGAACCGGGAGACGGCTCTCGCCGTGTTGCCGGTGTTCGTGCAGGCGATGATGGCGGCGGCGTCGACCTCGATGGCGGCCCGCCAGGCAGCCGACGACAGCGACGTCTGGATGCGGATGGCCGGGTCGGCGCCCTGGGCGTCCGACAGCTGCTGGCGGCCGAGTCGACCGCCCCAACCGAGGTGGTCGAAGTCGCGCTCGGCCCGTTCCGCCACCGTCGCCATCGTCCGGACGGCCGCCACCGGGTAGCGGCCGATGGCCGTCTCCCCGGACAGCATCAGGGCGCTGGTGCCGTCGAAGACGGCGTTGGCCACGTCGCTGACCTCGGCCCGGGTGGGCCTCGGGGCGAGCACCATCGACTCGAGCATCTGGGTCGCCGTGATCACCGGCCGGGCGAAGGCCACGCCGATCCGGATGATCCGCTTCTGGATGTGGGGGACGTCCTCGTAGGCGCAGCGGACGGCGAGGTCGCCACGGGCCACCATGGCGCCGTCGGACTCGGCCAGGATGGCTTCCAGGTCCTCGACGGCCGAGGCGGTCTCGATCTTGGCGACCACCATCGGTCCGTCCGGCCCGGCCGCCCGCTTCACCACCCGGACGTCGTCGGAGCGACGTACGAAGGACACCGCCACGCCGTCCACCCCGGCGGTGGCGACCACCTCCAGCAGGCGGAGGTCGTGGGCCGTGGGCACCGATTCGGTGACCCGCTCGGGCGGGAGGTTGACGCCCGGGCTGCCGACCAGCCGCCCCCCGCCAACGACCCGGGCGAGGGCCCGGCGCCCGTCGACGTCGTCGATCACCAGGATCACGCCACCGTCGCCCAACGCCACCTGGTCGCCTGGCGCCACCTCGGCCAGGAGCTGGTCGTGCTCCACGCCGATCGTCGCGGCTGTGCTGACGCCGCCCGGCTCGGCCGGGACGAGGTCGACGTGGTGGCCTTCGGTGAGGACGGCTCCCTCGGACGGGAAGGCCGAGGCCCGGACCTTCGGGCCCGGAAGGTCGGCCAGCACCCCGATGACCCGTCGCGCGTCGCGGGCGATCGACCGGATGCGGGTGATGCGCTCGACGTGCTCCTCCACCGGTCCGTGGGCCAGACCGAGGCGGAACACGTCGACCCCGGCTTCGATCAGCGCCGCCAGCACGGCCGGATCGTCGGACGCCGGGCCGACCGTGGCCACGATCTTCGTCCGCCGGGCCACGGCGCCCGACGGTACCGGGCCAGTTCCCGCCCCCTGGCGATCCGGTGAGTCCCACACATTTGCGATCCCGAAGTGACCCACGCTGCGGGGTCCGCAGGCGGAGCAGCCTCGCGGACACGTACGGATGCGTTCCGCAAAAGTAAGCAAGACTCGGTTCATGAGCGTTGATCGATTCCCGGTCGAGGCCGGGCACATCCTCTTGTTCGCCCGGGCCATCGGCGATCCCAACCCGGTCTACGCCGACCCCGAGCGAGCCGTGGCGCCGCCGACCTTCGTGCAGGCGAGCGCCCAGTTCGACGAGGAGTACTTCCTGCGGCCCAAGCCGGGCCAGCCGTGGATGGGTTCCGGGTCCACGCCGAGCCAGATGCTGGCAGTCGCAGCTGCCTCCTCGGGAGGCGGCGGCACGGGCCTGCACGCCGAGCAGCACTACGAGTACCACCGCATCCCGCGGCCGGGCGACGTGCTGTCGGCCACCGTGAAGGCCGGGAAGACCTGGGAGCGCGAGGGCCGCCGAGGGGGCGCGCTGCAGTTCTCCGAGTCCGTCACCGAGTACCGGGACCAGAACGGCGAGCTCGTCGTCACCGCCCGGTCCGTCGGCGTCCGCACCTCGCAGATCCCGGAGCAGTCATGACCCTCACCACCGCCGACACCGCCGTGGGCGACACGCACACCCAGGTCCTGGTCGAGGACCTCACCCGCACCCAGATCGTGATGTACGCGGGCGCCTCCGGCGACTACAACCCGCTCCACAGCGACGAGCGCTACGCCGTGGAAGCGGCCGGGTTCCCCGGTGTCTTCGCCCACGGCATGCTCACGATGGGGATGACCGGCCGGGCTGTCACCGACCTCGTCGGCGCCGACCACATGGTCCGCTTCGGCGGGCGCTTCAAGTCCCAGGTCTGGCCCGGTGACACGCTGACCGCGACCGTCACCGTCGACGCCGTGCGGGACGAGGGCGACGAGCATCTCGTCGACCTCACCGTCGTCACCGTCAACCAGAAGGGTGACGAGGTCTTCGCCGGCGCGGCCACTGCCCGGATCGACTGACCGCCGCCACCTCGACCCGCGCCACCCCGACCTCGGGCCCGTCCGTCCGTGCCTCCCTCCCCTTGGGCCTATCTGGACCATCCCGGCGCGCTGCCGATCGCCCATCGGGGCGGCGCCCTCGACGCGCCGGAGAACACCTTGCCGGCCTTCGAGCGCGCCGCCGCCCTGGGCTTCGTCTACGTGGAGACCGATGCCCGGGTCACCGCCGACGGGGTGGCCGTCGCCTTCCACGACGACGACCTCAGCCGTCTCACGGGACGCCCCGGTCGCATCAGCGAGCTGAGCTGGGCCGAGGTGGCCACGGCGCGGGTCGGGGGCGAGCCGATCCCCCGGCTCGACGAGCTGCTGGGCTCGTTTCCCCAGCTCAAGGTGAACGTCGACCCGAAGCAGGACGAGGTCGTCGATCTCGTCGCCGAGGCCATCCGGTCGACCGCCAGCATCGACCGGGTCGGCGTCGGCTCGTTCTCCGGTCGCCGACTCAACCGGCTGCGCTCGGAGCTCGGACCCCGCCTCTGCACCGCCCTGGGCCCGCTGGACATCGCGCGGTTGCGGGTCGCCAGCTTCGGGGTGCCCCTGAACCGGCTGCTGGGGGCGTGCGTCCAGGTTCCGGTGGCCGGGCCCGGCGGCGTACCCATCGTCGACCATCGCTTCGTCGACGAGGCCCACCGTCGGAACCTGCAGGTCCACGTGTGGACCGTCGACGACCCGGAGGACATGCACGCCCTCCTCGACCTGGGCGTCGACGGCCTCATGACCGACCGCCCAACCCTCCTAAAACAGGTCCTACAAGCCCGCGGAGCGTGGTGAACGAGCCCGCTCTTGATCCCGATCGATCCGGCTCCGCCGGTCGATCGGGGGACGTCCTTCAGTCGGCCGAAGCCGTCAGGTAATTCGTCTCGAAACCTCCGGTTTCTAGACGAGACCCTCACGCCCCAACGTTCGGGTTCAAGATCCCGGCGGGGTCGAAGGCACGCCGGAGCGCCCGGTAGGCGGCGATCTCGGCTGGGCTGCGGGTCAGCGACAACCACCGTCGCTTGGCCGTGCCGATCCCGTGCTCGGCGCTGATGCTGCCCCCCATTCCGGCCACGATCGCCGCCAGGCGATCATCGAGACGCTCGTCGTCGGGCGCCGGGCCGACGATGTTGACGTGGAGGTTGCCGTCGGCCACGTGGCCGTAGAGGACCACGACGGCCGGCCCCTCGGACCGGCCGGCCTCGAGCCGGACCGCGGCCGCCAACTCGTCCAGGCGTGACGGGTCGACGGCCACGTCGAGCTTGTGGGGGACCCCCATCGAGTTGACCGTCTCGGTGTGGGCCTCGCGGTAGCGCCAGAGCTGCGCCCGTCGGGCCTCGGTGGTGGCGAGGGCCACCTCCTCACCGTCGACGCCGGCGACCCCGGCGAGGACCTCCAGGCCGCCCTCCCACTCCACCAGCAGATAGGCGGGAGCCGGTGGGACCGGGCGCGACAAGCCGGTGTGGGCGAGTACCCGCTCGAGGCCGTCGTCGAAGAACGCCTCCGCCGCCTCGACGGATACACCGCTCCGTTGCAGCTCGGCCACGATGGCCAGCGCGGCGGAGAGATCGGGTACGCCCAACAGCGCGGTCTGGACCTCGCCGGGGGGTGCCTTCAAGCGCAGCCGGGCCGTCGTGACGATGCCAAGGGTTCCCTCGCTGCCGCAGAGGAGCCCGGCGAGGTCGTAGCCCACGTTGTCCTTCGGAGGAGCGTCGAGGCGGGAGACGATCGAGCCACCACCGAGCACGGCCTCGATCCCGACGACCTGCTGGCGCATGCCGCCGTGGCGGACGAAGCGCAGCCCCCCGGCGTTCGTGGCGATCATCCCGCCGATCGTGGCGCTGTCGCGGGCCCCCAGATCGACCCCGAAGCGCAGCCCCGCCCGGACGGCGTGGGCGGCGAGCTCGGCCAGGGTGACGCCGGCGCCCGCCACCACGGAGCCCCGCACCTCGTCGACGGCGTCGAGACGGCGGAGGCGGCGGAGGCTGAGGAGGATCTCCCCCTGAAGGGGCACCGACCCGCCCACCAGCCCGGTGTTGCCGCCCTGGGGCACGAGAGCGACGCCACTGGCGGCGCAGGCGGCCACCACTTCGGCCACCTCCTCGGTCGTGGCCGGCCGCACGACCGCCGGGGTACGACCGAGGAAGCGCCCGGTCCAATCCCGCTCGTAGCCGGCCCGGACATCCGGATCGGTCAGGAGGTGGGGCGGGCCGACGATCGTCCGGAGCTGCCGGAGCAGCGGGCCGATCACCTCGGTGGGCGCCACCCGCGCACCCTACCGACGGCGCGTCCCAGCCGGTTCTCGGAGGAACCGGCTGGAACGGGCCGTGACCTCGGTGTCCTCCGCGTGCGGCAGGCGCGGGCGTTGACCCTGCTGCCGGCATCCATCGGGCGGATCCAGCGGCGGCGCTGGCGCTGGTCCACCCGAGCGAGGTCGTTGGCGTCAACCAACTGATTCGCCGCCGCCGGGTCTAGTCCTCTCCCCGTCGCATGACGATCCGACGTCAGCAGGCTCCGTCCGTCCTGGTCAGCCGCTCCGTCTGTCCGGGTCAGCAGGCTCCGTCTGTCCGGGTCAGCACGCTTCCTTGGCCTCGCGCTTCTCGGACTGTCGGCGGGCGATGCGTCCCATGCGCTCGATGTGGGCCAGGCAGCTCTCCCGGGCCCGGTCGGCCTCCGGGGTGAGACCCTCCAGCTTCGGGAGGTGCCAGGTGTCGATCACGACGGGCAGCAGGATCTGGTCGTGGAAGGCGGCGAAGTCGTAGATGCCGGCGGCGGCGATGATCCGGGCGTGCGAGTCGAAGTCGGGGATCCCGGTCCCCGGCATCGAGAACGTCCGGACGTTGTGGTCGATGGCGATCACGGTCTCGGACGGCGACGCTTCGAGGGCGCCGCTCGTGAGATCGCGGTAGAAGACGTGGTGGAGGTTCTCGTCACCGGCGACCCGGGCCATGATCCTCTTGCCCACCTCGTCGGTCATCATCCGGCTGGTGTTGCTGTGGGAGATGCGGGTGGCGAGCTCCTGCAGCGCGACGTAG
>DASXLH010000077.1:0-12159 GCA_036496335.1 Acidimicrobiales bacterium | reverse complement strand
GCCCGGTTCAAGGAGGGCCCGGGGGGGACGGCCGGCGGCTCGCTGGTCCTGCCCGACGGGGCCCGGATCACGCTGGCGGGCGAACCCGTCACCATCGGACGGGCCACCGACGTGGAGATCCACCTGGACGAGACCAGCGTCAGCCGTCGCCACGCCCAGGTCCGGCCCACCGCCGACGGCGGCTGGCTGGTGGCCGATCTCGGCTCGACCAACGGCACGCGCGTGAACGGAGCCGTGGTGACCGAGCGCAAGCTGAGTCCCGACGATGCCATCTCCGTCGGCGACACGGTCATCCGCTTCGAGGCGGGATAAGGCACAGGAGCCTTGCCGGAGCCGCTGCTCACCATCCTGAAGCTGTGCGCCCTTGCGCTCCTCTACCTGTTCTTCCTGCGGGTCCTGCGGGCGGTGTGGGCCGAGGTGTCGCCGGCGCGGACCGTCACGACCGCTCCCCCGGCGCCGCGCCCGCCGCGCGGCAAGCGGGCCCGACCGAAGCGGGTCAAGGGTGGCGGCAACGCCCTGGTGGTGATGGAGCCCCCGGAGGCGGCCGGCACCCGTCATCCGCTGAGTGACGAGATCACGGTCGGCCGGGCGGCCGGGTGCACGATCACCCTCGACGACCACTACGTCTCCCAGCTCCACGCCCGTATCTTCCGCAAGGACGACGTCCTGTTCGTCGAGGACCTGGGCTCCACCAACGGGACCTACGTCAACGGCCAGAAGCTGACCGGCACGGTCGTCGTGAAGCGGGGGGACATGGTCCGGATCGGCAGCACGGTGCTCGAGGTCGAGCCCTGATGGGGCTCGAGCTGCGCTGGGGGGCGGCCACCGACCCGGGCCGGGTGCGGGTCGTCAACGAGGACTCCGCCCACGCCGAGGAGAGCCTGTGGGTGGTGGCCGACGGCATGGGCGGCCACGCCGCCGGCGACGTCGCCAGCCGGATCGCCGTCGACTCCCTGCGGGAGAACGCCGCCGAGGTCGGCCTGGTCGAGGCGGTGCGCCTCGCCAACCGGGCCGTGCTGGAGCAGGCCGACCGCGACAGCGCCCTGCGGGGCATGGGCACGACCGTCACCGCCGCCGCCCCGGTGGAGATCGACGGGGTCACCCAGCTCCAGGTCGTCAACGTGGGCGACTCCCGCGCCTACCTGTTCCGCGACGGCGAGCTGCACCAGCTCACCGAGGACCACAGCCTGGTGGCCGAGCTGGAGCGGGAGGGCCGCATCACCGCCGCCGAGGCCCGCACCCACCCCCGGCGCAACATCGTCACCCGGGTGCTGGGCAACGAGTTCGACGTGGAGGTCGACAGCTTCCCGGTCGACCCGTTCAAGGGCGACCGGCTGGTGCTGTGCAGCGACGGGCTGTTCAACGAGATCGACGACCGCGACATCATCGGGGTGCTGGCGCACGAGCGGGACCCGGTGGCGGCGGCCGGGGCCCTGGTCGACCTGGCCAACCGGGCCGGGGGCCGGGACAACATCACGGTGGTCGTGGTCGACGTCGTCGACGACGGGGACAAGGCGGCCACCGCCTCGGCCCGCCTGGCCGAGGACCCGTTGCTGGCCCGCACCGGTTCGAGCCCGGCGCTGGCCCCGCCCCCCGCTGACGAAGACCGCGACGGGCGCGGCGGGACCGCGGCGGCAGCCGCCGTCGAGACGCCTCCTGCGCCGACGCACCGGCGCTTCACCTGGCGGGTGGCCATCTTCCTCGGCGCCATCGTCGTGGTCGTCCTCGTCGCCCTCGGCGGCACGTGGTGGGTGGCCCGCAGCACCTACTACGTCGGGCTGAGCGGCAACAACGTGGTCGTGTTCCGGGGCCGACCTGGCGGGGTCCTGTTCCTCGACCCGACGGTGGAGGAGAACACCAACCTCACCCTGGCCGACGTCCCTCCGTCCCAGGTCGACGCGGTGAAGGCGGGCAAGACGGCGGCGACCCTGGCCCAGGCCCGCGCCTACGTCGCCAACCTCCGTACGGAACAGGCGGCCGACCAGGCGGCATCGGGGACGACGACGACGACCGCCGCCGGGGCGGCCGCCACCTCACCCGACGCCGGCACGACGAGCACCACCACGGTGGGCGGCCCGTGAGCGGGCGCGACAACGGCACGGGGCCGGTATGAGGAACCCCCGCCGAACGACCGAGCTCGGGCTCATCATCCTGGGTTCCGTCATCACCGCCGGCCTCTACACCCTCGCCAGTCTGGGGCGCACCGCCAGCCTGCCGGGCAACATCGTCCCGTTCCTCGGCGTGGTGCTGGCCCTGATGGTGGGCGCCCACCTGGTCACCCGCCGCATGGCGCCGACCGCCGACCCGATCCTGCTCCCGGTGGCGGCCCTGCTCAACGGCATCGGCTACGTGTTCATCGCCCGGCTCGACGGCGACCTGGCCGGCCTCCAGGCCACTTGGACCGCGCTCGGCATCGGCGCCTACGCCGCCACCCTGATCGTGGTCCGGCGGACGCGCGACCTGGAGCGCTACCGCTACACCCTGATGCTGATCGGCCTCGGGCTGCTCCTGCTCCCGCTGGTGCCGGTGTTCGGTCGCAACATCAACGGGGCCCGCATCTGGGTGAGGTTCGGCCCCGTCAACTTCCAGCCCGGCGAGTTCGCCAAGATCGCGCTGGCGATCTTCTTCGCCTCGTACCTGGTCGAGAAGCGGGAGCTGCTCGGCATCGCCGCCCGGCGGGTGGGCCCGCTCTCGCTCCCCGAGCTGCGCCACTTCGGCCCGGTCATCCTGGCCTGGGCCGTCAGCGTGGTGGTGATGGTGGCCGAGCGCGACCTCGGGTCGTCGCTGCTCTTCTTCGCCCTGTTCGTGGTGCTCCTCTGGGTGGCCACCGAGCGCACCTCGTACTTGGCCGTGGGGGCCGTGCTCTTCGCGGTGGGGGCCTTCGCCTCGGTGCACGCCTTCGGGCACGTCGAGTCGCGCATCGACGTCTGGCTGCACCCCTGGTCCGACGCCGCCGGTCGCGGCTACCAGATCGTCCAAGCCACCTTCGCGCTGGCCTGGGGCGGCATCGCCGGCACCGGGCCCGGGCTCGGCAGTCCCGGACGCATCCCCGCCGCCTCCACCGACTTCATCTTCGCCGTCATCGGCGAGGAGCTCGGCCTGCTCGGCGCCGCCGCCGTGCTCATCGCCTTCCTCATCCTGGTGGGTGCCGGCCTGCGCATCGCCCTGCGGGCCCCGCGGCCCTTCGAGACCCTGCTGGCCACCGGCCTGACCACCATCCTCGGCCTGCAGGCCTTCATCATCATGGGCGGGGTCACCCGCCTGGTCCCGCTCACCGGCATCACCCTCCCGTTCGTCTCCTACGGAGGCTCCTCGCTGATCGCCAACTACATCCTGCTGGCGCTGCTGGTGCGGCTCTCGGCCGGCGACGCCGAACCGGGGACCCACCTGCCCTTCCCCCTGCGGCGCCGCAAGCCGGCAGCCGCCGTGCCGGAGTCGGTCACCGAGCCGGTCGACCTCGGCGCCAGCCCCGGCGACGACGCCGGGGCGGACGACGGCGAGGACGAGACGACGGCACTGCGGTGAACCGACAGGTACGGCGGTTGGCCATCGCCTTCCTCGCCCTCTACGCCGTCCTGTTCGCCTGGCTCAACGTGATCCAGGTCGTGAGGGCCAACGGCTACAACAACAACCCGACCAACACCCGGTCCGAGGTGCGTGACTACGGCAAGCCCCGAGGGCAGATCTTGAGTGCCGACGGCGACGTGCTGGCCCGGTCCGTCCCGGCCGACAACAGCTTCGGACGAGTCCGTGTGTACCCCGAGGGGGAGCTGTTCTCGCAGGTGACCGGCTTCTTCTCCTTCGCCTACGGCAGCGACGGCGTGGAGAAGACCTACAACGCAGAGCTCACCGGCAAGTCCACCGCCCACTCCGTCGACGACATCGTCGACCTCCTCCTCGACGACGTCACCACCCAGGACGTGCAGGTCACGCTGTCCAAGCAGGTGCAGCAGGTGGCCCGTGACGCGCTCGGGAACCGCAAGGGATCGGTGGTGGCCATCGACCCTCGGGACGGCTCGATCCTGGCTCTGTGGAACTTCCCCACCTTCGACCCGAACGCCGTCTCCCAGAGCGACCAGGCCGCGGCCGCCCAGGCCCGCACGCTCTACCTCCTCAACCCGGACAAGCCGCTCCTGCAGCGCAGCTACCGGGAGACCTTCTTCCCCGGCTCGACCTTCAAGATCGTCACCGCCGGCGGCGGGCTGACCAGCGGCAAGGTCACCACCGACTCGCCGAGCTACCCCTTCGTGAGCTCCTACACCCCACCCGGGACCACCTCCCCGATCAGGAACTTCGGCGGTGAGACCTGCGGCGGCACCCTGTTCGAGATCCTGCGGGTCTCGTGCAACACGTCGTTCGCCCAGATGGGCGTCGACATCGGGGCCAGCCAGCTCGTCGACACCGCCCACGACTTCGGCTTCAGCTCCGTGCCTCCCATCGACCTGCCCGGCGCCGAGGCCTCCCCCATCGGCTCGACCGCCTTCTTCGCCAAGAACCAGCCGCTGGTGGCGCAGACGGCCATCGGCCAGAACGCGGTGAAGGCCACGCCGCTGGAGATGGCCCTGGTGGCGGCCGCGATCGCCGACCACGGCACCGTGATGACCCCCCACGTCATGAAGCAGATCCTCGACGACAAGGGCAACGTGGTCTCCACCTACAAGCCGTCGGTCTGGAAGACCGCCCTCCAGCCCGGGTTCGCCGACACGCTCCGGGACGGCATGGCCAACGTGGTCGCCCACGGCACGGCCATCAACCTGGCCGTGCCGGGCGTGCCGACCGCCGGCAAGACCGGGACGGCCCAGGTCGGCGACGGCACCTCCCACGCCTGGATCATCGGCTTCGCACCGATCGACAACCCCCGGGTGGCGGTGGCGGTCATCGTCGAGAGCCAGAAGGGGGCCAGCGAGGCGACCGGTGGCCAGGTGGCGGCACCCATCGGTCGGGCCGTCCTGCAGGCCGCCCTCCAGGCCGTCCCTCAGTAGCAGCGGCCCCGGGACGGCGTCGCAGGTCACCCCGTTGCACCGCCCGTGGTCCGGGTGACTCCTACAGTGCCCCCCGTGCGCGAGAGCAGCCAGCGAGCCTCGACTGGTGGTTCGGACCCGTCGAACCACCCCGTCCCCATGGCCGGCGAGCCCCACCGGGGGACGGTCGGGCCGGGTCGACCGGCGTGGCGGCGAGACCCGTGAGCGACACCACCGAGCCGAGGCTCTATGGCGGCCGTTACGAGCTGCACCGCCGGCTGGCCCGGGGTGGCATGGCCGACGTCTACCTGGCCCGCGACACCCTCCTCGACCGGCCGGTGGCTCTCAAGGTGCTCTTCGCCGAGTTCGCCACCGACCCGACCTTCGTCGAGCGGTTCCGCCGGGAAGCGCAGTCGGCCGCCAACCTCAACCACCCCAACATCGTGTCCGTCTACGACTGGGGCGAGGAGGACGGGACGTACTTCATCGTCATGGAGTACGTCGACGGTCGAAGCCTGTCCCAGATCCTGCGGGACGAGGGCCCGCTGCAGCCCGACCGGGCTGCCGACATCACCATCGACGTTGCCTCCGCCCTGGCCTTCGCCCACCGCCACGGCGTGGTCCACCGCGACGTCAAGCCCGGCAACGTGCTCGTCTCCCCGCTCGGCCAGGTGAAGGTGGCCGACTTCGGGATCGCCCGGGCGGTGTCCTCGCGGGAGAACCTGACCCAGACCGGCACGGTGATGGGCACCGCCACCTACTTCTCGCCCGAACAGGCCCGGGGGGAGGCGGTCGACCCCCGCAGCGATGTCTACTCCCTGGGGGTCGTGCTCTACGAGCTGTTGGTGGGCAGCCCGCCCTTCTCCGGCGACAGCCCCGTCTCGGTGGCCTACAAGCACGTCTCGGAGGCGCCCGTCCCGGTCCGCGAGCGCAAGCCGGAGGTGCCGGAGCAGCTCGAGGCCGTCTGCATGCGGAGCCTGGCCAAGAACCCGGCCAACCGCTACCACTCGGCCGACGAGCTGGCCGCCGACCTCCGCCGCTTTCGCGCCGGCCAGCCCGTCCTGGCCGAGGCGCTCCTGCCCGAGGCGCTCACCGTCGCCGTGCCGGTGGCCGACGCCACCCGGGCCGTCCCGGCGGTGGCCGCCACCCGGGTCAACCCTGCCGCCGCCGGCGCCATCGTCAGCGAGCCACGGCGACGCACCCCGATCTTCCTCGTCGTGCTCGTGCTCCTCCTCGCCGCCCTGGGCGGCCTCATCGCTCTGCTGGCCATCAACCTCAACGACAACTCCGACGCCGGCACCAAGCTCGTCGCCGTCGACAGCGTCCTGGGGTTCCCGCAGGCCGACGCCGAACGGCGCCTGACGGCTGCCGGCTTCAAGCCGTTCGCCATCGTGGAGGCCAACGCCGCCCCCCCTGGCACCGTGTTCGCCCAGAACCCCCAGGCCGGCGCCAAGGTGGCGTCGGGCTCCACGGTCGACATCCACGTGTCGGCACCACCGGCCAAGGTCGCCGCTCCCGACGTGGTGGGCAAGACGAAGGACGCGGCCACCAGCGCGATCTACGCCGCCAACCTGCTCCCCAACATCTCGCAAGAGCCGAGCGACACCGTCCCGGCCGACACCGTGATCCGCCAGTCGCCGGCCGGCGGCACGATGCTCGACCCCAAGTCGGAGATCGACCTGGTCGTATCAGCCGGCAAGGGCCAGGCGGTGGTGCCCAACCTGCGCGGCCACCCCTCCGCCACCGCCGCCAACGAGCTGGGCGCGGCGGGCTTCCAGGTCGCCACCCAGCAGGCCCCCGCGAACGACGTCGGGGCCGGCGACGTCATCAGCAGCAACCCACCGGCCGGCACCGTGCTCGACCGTGGCTCGACGGTGACGCTCATCATCTCCACGGGCCCGCCGTCGACGACCACCACGGCCCCCACCAGCACCACCACGACGCCCTGACGAGGGTCAGCACCTCTCCAAGAAGTTTCTCAGAAGGTCGTGGCCGCTGGAGGTGAGGATCGACTCGGGGTGGAACTGCACGCCCTCGACGTCGTGGTCGCGGTGCCGGAGACCCATCACGATGCCGTCCTCGGTCTCGGCGGTGATCTCGAGCACGGCCGGGACGCTGGCCCGGTCGACCACCAGGGAGTGGTAGCGGGTGGCGACGATGGGCTCGGGGAGCCCGGCGAACACGCCGACGCCCGTGTGGTGGATGACCGACGTCTTGCCGTGCATGACCTGCGGGGCCCGCACCACGGAGCCCCCGTACACCTCGCCGATGCACTGGTGGCCGAGGCACACGCCGAAGACCGGCACCCGGCCGGCGAAGGTGGTGATGAGCTCGTTCGACACGCCGGCGTCCTCCGGACGGCCCGGACCGGGCGAGATCAGGATCCCGTCGGGAGCCAGGGCCTCGGCGTCGCCCACCGAGATGTCGTCGCAACGCCGCACGATGGGTTCGGCCCCGAGCTCCCCCAGGTACTGGACCAGGTTGTAGACGAACGAGTCGTAGTTGTCGACGACGAGCACCCGGGCCATGACGGACATCGTTCTATCCTCCCCCGCCATGACCGAGCGCGGGAAAAGCGGCCGCACCACGCCGAAGGGGACGGTCACGGCCAAGGGCAGCGCCAAGGGGTCGCCGAGACGGGTGAGCACCGAGCCGACCGGCCGCTACACCCCTCCCGCCCACCACGTCCCGAAGGTCAGCCCGGTCTGGGTGCCGATCCTGATGTTCGCCTGCTTCGGGTTGGGCGCGGCGATGATCGTCCTCAACTACGTCAACCTGCTGCCGGCCTCGCCCACCAGCTGGTACCTCGTGGGAGGTTTGGGGTTGGTCACGGTCGGGTTCGCCACCGCCACCCGGTTGCACTGATCGGCGGATGGACGCCAGACGTCGGGCGGATCGCGCGGAAGTTACATCCCTGTGACGAACCCCAGGCTTGCCCACAGGCTGTGGACAACCGAGCCCTGGGGTACGAAACCAGACATCGGGCGCGAATGCCTCACACCTCGAGCGGGAAGGTCGGCCTTGGAGCGGAGCGAGGTCTCGTTTCGGCGCCAGGGCGCCGAAACAGGGAACTGTGTTCATTGGGAGCCTCGCCTAACCGCTCGGCTCCTCAGACGTCGGCCCGCTCGATGAGATCCATCTCGTCCATGCAGTGGCGGGGTGGGATGGGGTCCTCCTCGGCGGCGGCGTCGACCCGCAGCTCCATCCCGCACTGGTTGCAGCGGTAGCGGAGACGGACCTTGCGGAGCTCCCCGATCGGAGGTGGCGGCGGCACCGGCCGGCCGAATCCCTTCAGGAAGGCGACGCCGACCCGAAGCATCATGTAGGCGGCACCCGCCGCCACCACCAGCTTGAGGACGAGGCCCATCAGACTCGCTCGATGACGGTGGCGTTGGCCAGCCCGCCGCCCTCGCACATGGTGAGCAACCCATAGCGGCCGCCGGTGCGCTCGAGTTCGTTCACCAGCGTGGCCAGCAGCTTCGTGCCGCTGGCCCCCACCGGGTGCCCCAGGGCGATGGCCCCGCCGTTGACGTTGACCCTCGCCACGTCGGCGTGGTGCTCCCGCGCCCAGGCCAGGATCACGGGGGCGAAGGCCTCGTTGATCTCGACCAGGTCGATCTCGTCGAGGGTGAGCCCGGCCCGGGCCAGGACCTTGGTGGTGGCCCGGATGGGGGCGGTGAGCATGAGGATGGGATCGTCACCGGCCAGCGCATAGGAGTGGAGGCGGGCCCGGACCGGCAGACCCAGCCGGGCCGCGGCCTCCTCGCTGGCCACCAGCGCCGCCGATGCACCGTCGGTGATCTGGGACGAGTTCCCGGCCGTGATCATCCCACCCGGTCGGAAGGACGGTTTGAGGGTGGCCAGCACCTCGACCGAGGTGTCGGGGCGGATGCCCTCGTCGGCCGTCACCATCCCGGCCGCCTCGACGGGGCCGCCCTTGTCGACGTCCCAGCGCCATGCCTGGGTCGGGACGATCTCGCCGGCGAAGCGCCCGTCCGCCGTCGCCCGGGCGGCCCGGGCGTGCGACTCGGCCGAGTAGCGGTCGAGCTCGTCCCGGGTCAGGCCCCAGCGCTCGGCGATCAGCTCGGCGGCGATGCCCTGCGGCACGAGCCCACCGACCTCCTCGTAGCGCTGGCGCATGGCCGGGCCGAACGGGAACCCGCCCGGGAGGGGGGCGTGGTAGCTGGAGCCGAGCGGCGTGGTGGTCATGACCTCGACGCCGCCCGCCACCACCAGGTCGTAGGCCCCGGCCGCCACCCCCTGACCGGCGAAGTGCAGGGCCTGCTGGGACGAGCCGCACTGGCGGTCGACGCTGGTGCCCGGCACCGAGTCGGGCCATCCCGCCGCCAGCACGGCGTTGCGGCCGACGTTGGCCGCCTGGTTGCCGATCTGGGACACGCAGCCCACGATGACGTCGTCGATCAGCGCCGGGTCGAGATCGTTCCGCTCCACCAGGGCCTGCAAGACATGGGCGGCGAGGTCAACGGGGTGCCAGCCGGACAGGCTCCCGTTGCGCTTGCCGCCGGCGGTGCGGACGACGTCGACGATCACGGCACTGGCCACGGCCCAGTATGCGCCGACCAGCCGACGACCCGGGGTTCGCCCCGGGCCGGTCCCAGGTGCGGACCCCGGACTCCCGCTGACGGGGGAAGTATTGGGCTCGATGGCCACACGGGCGGAGATCGACGAGGCAGCGAAGGGTCGGACGATCTGCTCGGTGTTCCTCGACACCGTCTCGGCCCACGGCACCCGGATCGCCGTCCGGGAGGGCGTCGACCCCGGCGGGGGGCGCGCCGCCACCTACGGCGAGCTGGGCGCCCAGGTGGCCCGGGCCGCGGCCGGGCTCCGGGCCCTCGGACTGCGGCCCGGGGAGCGGGTGCTGCTCATGGTCGACAACGGGATCGCCTTCCGCGTCGCCGACCTCGCCGTCCTCTTTGCCGGCGGCACGCCGATCTCGCTCTACGACACCTCGTCGAAGGAGCAGGTGACCTGGTTGGCCTCCCACTCCCGGGCGGCGTTCGCCATCGTCCAGGGCGACGCCCAACTCGAACGCTTCCAGGCGGTCAGCCCCCGATCGGGGGACGCGCCCGGCGCCACCCCGGCGGCCGCCGGGCTACCCGACCATGCGCTGCGCCAGCTGGTCGTGATCGAACCCCCTGCCGAGGCCGGTGAGCCCTTGACCCGCTGGGACGACCTGTTGAGCGCCTCGCCGCTCGATCTGGCCACCGCCGCCGGGGAGGTCGCGTCCGACGACCTGGCCACGGTGATCTACACCTCGGGCACCACCGGTCCGCCCAAGGGGGTGATGATCACCCACGCCAACGTGGTCTGGACGATCGAGAGCCAGGCGCGGGCGTTCGGACGGCGGGCACCCGGCTACCGGACGCTCAGCTACCTGCCGATGGCCCACATCGCCGAGCGGCTGGTGAGCTACTACGAGGCCGTGGACGGTGGCTACGACGTGACGTGCTGCCCGGACGTCTCCCTCCTCGGTCGCTACGTCGTGGGCGTCCGCCCGGAGTTCCTCTTCGGCGTCCCCCGCGTCTGGGAGAAGCTCAAGGCCGGCGCCGAGGCGGCCCTCGCCGCCGATCCGTCCCGGGCAGCCGCCTTCATCCCCGCGCTCGAGGCCGCCCTGCCATTGCGCCTGGCCGCCATCGAGGGCACCCTCGGGCCGGACGCCGAGCAGGCCCTAGCCCGCCTCGACGACGCCGCCTTCGCCAAGCTCCGGGCCGGCCTGGGCCTCGACCGGTGCGAGCTCCCGATCACCAGCGCCGCTCCCATCCCCCGAGCCGTGCTCGAGTGGTACATCGCCATCGGCGTCCCGATCCTCGAGGTCTATGGCATGTCCGAGGCGACCGGGCCCATCACGTCCAACATCGAGAGCCGTCGCCCCGGCACCGTCGGGCGGGCAGCACCCGGCTGCGAGCTCGTGCTGGCCGACGACGGCGAAGTGCTGGTCCGGGGCGGCAACGTCTTCGCCGGCTATCTCGACGACCCCGCCCTCACCGCCGAGACCGTCGATGCCGACGGCTGGCTGCACACCGGGGACGTCGGCGTGCTCGACGGCGACGGTCGGCTGCGCATCGTCGACCGCAAGAAGGAGCTGTTCATCACCGCCGGCGGCGAGAACATCTCCCCCGCCAACCTGGAGGCCGCGCTCAAGTCGATCCCGCTGGTGGGACAGGCCATCGCCGTCGGCGACGGTCGTCCCTACCCGGCCGCCCTGCTCGTGCTCGACCCGGACGCAGCCGGCACCTGGGCCCGGGCCCACCACCGGGAAGGCGCTAGCCCCGCCGAGCTGGCCGCCGATCCCGATCTGCTCGGCGAGATCGAGGCCGGGCTCGACCTGGTCATGGCGCCATTCGGTCGGGCCGAGCGCGTGAAGCGCTTCGCCGTCCTGGGCGACGAGTGGCAGCCGGACTCCGATGAGCTCACGGCCACTCTCAAGCTCAAACGCCGGGCCGTCCTGGCCAAGTACGCGGCCGAGATCGACACCCTCTACGACTAGATCCGGGCCGCGAACCTCGCGGGACGGATCGGGCTTCGCCGCGGCCAGTTGAAAATGTCATACAACTCGAAGCCTGCCTTCGTTACACCTCCGGGCGCCGGAGCCGATACTCACGGTGGTGAGAGCGGATGCGTGGAGCACGGCCCGTAGGGTCCGCGGGGTCGTCCTGACCGTCACCTCGCTGCTGGCGGTGCCGATGGCCATCGGGTCGAGCCCTCCCGCCGCGGCTGCGGTCAGCGGTCCGGTGCGGATCATGGCTCTCGGCGACTCCCTGACCCAGGGTGTCAGCTACGACGGGGCCTACCGCGCCGCCCTGGCGACCGATCTCGCCGCCAGCCACCGCGAGGTCGACTTCGTCGGCAGCCTCCAGGACGGTCCGCCCTCGATGACCGACCGCGACCACGAAGGCCACGGCGGCTGGCGCATCGACCAGATCGACGCCATCGTTCACGACCGGCTGGCCACCTACCGACCAGACATCGTCCTGCTCACCATCGGGACCAACGACCTCATCCAGGACCACGACGTGCCCGGCGCGCCGCAGCGCCTGGCCGGGCTGGTCGACGACATCGAGGCGGCGGCCCCGATGGTTGAGGTCTACGTGTCGTCGATCCCGCCGATCGACAACCCGGCTGTGCAGCCACTGGTCGACACCTACGACGCCGCCGTCCGAGCCCTGGTGCCCGGCCG
>DASXLH010000076.1:0-8037 GCA_036496335.1 Acidimicrobiales bacterium | reverse complement strand
CCGCTCAGGTCGTCAGAGTCGCTCGACCACCTCGATGCCCAGGAGGGCCAGTCCGTCGCGGAGCACGTCGGCGGTGGCGCCGCACAGCGCCAGCCGGGACCGGCGCAGGCGGTCCTCCGCCTTGAGGACCGGGCAGGCCTCGTAGAAGCGGCTGAACGCCTGGGCGACCTCGAAGAGGTGCCCGCACAGGTGGTTGGGCTCGTAGTCGTCGGCCACTCGAGCGACGACGTCGGCCGTGCCCACCAGCAGCTTGGCCAGCTCCCGCTCGGAGGGATCGCCCAGGACCATGTCGCCCACGAGGGCGTTCGCCCCGGCGGCCTCCGACGCCGCCGTGCGCAGGATCGAGCGGATCCGGGCGTGGGCGTACTGGAGGTAGGGCGCGGTGTTGCCCTTCAGGCTGAGCATGCGGTCGAACGAGAACACGTAGTTGCTCTGGCGGTTCTGGCTGAGATCGGCGTACTTGACGGCCCCGATCCCGATGGCCCGGGCCACCCCGTCGAGATCGTCGGGCGGCGGCTCGGCCCGCTCCTCGGCCCGGGCCAGCACGAAGTCCCTCGAGCGGTCGACGGCCTCGGCCAGGAGTTCCCCGAGGCTGACGTTCTCGCCGGATCGGGTTCGAAGGCGCTTGCCGTCCTCGCCCAGCACCAGCCCGAACGAGACGTGCACCACCTCCGCCCCGGCCGGCACCCAGCCGGCGGCGCGGGCCACGGCGAAGACCATGTCGAGGTGCTGGCTCTGGCCGGCGTCGACCACGTACAGGACCCGGTCGGCCCCGAGCTCTGTCAGCCGGTGGCGGAGGGCGGCGAGGTCGGTCACTGCGTACCCGAAGCCACCGTGCTGGTTCTGGATGATCAGCGGGAGCGGATCGCCCTCACGGTTGGTGAAGCCGTCGACGAACACGACCTTCGCCCCCTGGTCGTCGACCAGCAGGCCCTTGCGGGCGAGGTCGTCGACGACCGCGCCGAGGAGGGGTTGGTAGAAGGACTCGCCCCGATCGACCAGACCTCGGATGCCGAGCAGCTCGTAGACCGGGCGGTTGTTGCGCTGTGTCTGGTCGACCAGCTCGGCCCAGCGGGCTCTGGCCACGGTCTCACCCGACTGCAGGGCGACGACGGCCTGCCGGGCCCGCTCGTGGAAGGCGGGGTCGTCCTTGTCGCGTTGGTTGGCGGCCCGGTAGAAGGCCTCGACGTCGGCGATGTCGAGGGCGCCCTCGTCGGCGCTGTCGGCCAGATGGGTGAGCAGCATCCCGAACTGCGCACCCCAGTCGCCCAGGTGGTTGAGCCGGTCGACGCGGTGCCCGCGCGCCTCGAGAACGTTGGCCAGGGTGTCGCCGATGATCGTGGAGCGCAGGTGGCCGACGTGCATCTGCTTGGCCACGTTGGGGCCCGAGTAGTCGACCACGACGCGCTCGGGGATCGTCGCCTGGACGGCCACCAGCGAGCCCGACGCGACGCGGTCCCCGAGCCATCCGTCGAGCAGGCGCAGGTTCACGAACCCGGGTGCCACCACGGTCGGCGGCTCGCACAGGTCTTCGACCTGGAGGGCGGCCACCAGCTGGGCGGCCACGTCGAGCGGCGGCTGTCCGAGGGTCTTGGCGAGGCTCATCGCCGCCGGCGAGGAGTAGTCGCCGTGACGGGCATCACGGGCGGGGAGCACGAGGGTGGCGGGCAGCGCCACGCCGTCACCGAAGGCGGAGCGGGCCGCCTGGGCGAGACGCTCGCCGAGCTCGGAGAGGAGGGTCTGCGGCATGGAGGTCGCATTGTCGCAGGCCGAGCCCGAGACTCCCCACATGGATGTCGCCGTCACGGGTACCAGCGGGATGATCGGGACGGCCCTCGTCGCCGAGCTCCGAGCGGACGGGCACCGGGTGCGCCGCCTGGTCCGGCGGGAGCCGACGGCCGCCGACGAGGTCGAATGGGACCCCGCCGCCGGCACGATCGACCGGGACGGCCTCGCCGGCATCGACGCCGCGGTGCACCTGGCCGGCGAGGGCATAGGCGAGAAGCGCTGGACCCCCGAGCAGAAGCGCCGGATCCTCGAGAGCCGGACGACCGGCACGACGCTGCTGGCCGCGACCATGGCGGGCCTCGACCCCAACCCGTCGGTGTTGCTGTCGGGCTCGGCCATCGGCGTCTATGCCGATGGCGGGGATGCCCAACTCGACGAGGAGAGCCCGCTCGGTCACGACTTCGCCGCCGAGGTGGTGCGGGCCTGGGAGGGCGCCACCCGCGAGGCGGTGGACGCCGGCATCCGGACCACCTATCTGCGGACCGGCATCGTGCAGTCACCCACCGGGGGCGCGCTCCGAAAGGTCCTGCCGCTCTTCAAGCTCGGCCTCGGCGGGAGGGTCGGCACAGGTCGGCAGTGGTGGCCGTGGGTCAGCATCGACGACGAGGTCGGCGCCATCGTCCACCTCCTCACCGCCGAGGTGGCCGGTCCCGTCAACCTGGTGTCCCCGAACCCGGTCACGAACGCGGCGTACACGAAGACCCTCGCCCACGTCCTGCACCGGCCGGCGGTCATACCGGTCCCCATGCTCGGACCCTCGCTCCTGCTCGGCCGGGAGCTGGCCGAGTCGCTCCTCGGCACAAGCCTCCGCCTGCATCCCACCCGGTTGCTCGCCTCGGGCTACGCCTTCCGCCGACCTGACCTCGAGGACGCACTGGGGGCTCTTCTCACGTGAGGCCGGCCGAGCTCACGACGGGCCGCGGCGACCCACCTGGAGCAGTGCGGCCTCGACGGCCAACTTGTCGACCAGATCGTTCATGGTGTCGCCGCTGTGCCCCTTCACCCAGCTGAAGACGACGTCGTCGCGCTCGCGGTAGAGCTCGATCATCGGTTCCCACAGGTCCCGGTTGGCGACCGGCTTGCGCTGGGAGTTGGTCCAGCCCCGGCGCAGCCAGCCCTCCCACCACCTGTCGCGGAAGCAGTTGACGACGTAGGTGGAGTCGCTCACGACCTCGAGCGGGCCGGTGAGGGCCCGCATCGCCTCGTAGGCGGCGGTGATCTCCATCCGCTGGTTGGTGGTGTGAGCAGCCGCGCCCGAGGCGAACTCGCCGGCCGGCACGGCCCACGCCCAACCGCCCGGGCCGGGGTTCCCGGAGCAGGCACCATCCGTGTAGACGCGGGTCTTCGGGGCCGGCTTGGTCACAACTGGCGACCGTAGCTGCGAGGATGGGGACGTGATCTTCGACGGTTTCGTGCACTCGCTTCCCGACGTCGATCCGACCGAGACGAGCGAGTGGCTGGACAGCCTTGACGCCGTGGTCGACGCGCACGGCCGCACCCGGGCCCGTTACCTGATCTCCGCCCTGCTGGAGCGGGCCCGAGAGCTGCAGGTGGGCATCCCGGCCACGATCTCGACGCCGTACGTCAACACCATCCCCGTCGACCAGCAGGCATGGTTCCCGGGCGACGCCGACCTCGAGCGTCGCATCCGGGCCTTCATCCGCTGGAACGCGGCCGTCATGGTCGTGCGGGCCAACAAGCACTCCGACGGCATCGGCGGGCACCTCGCCACCTTCGCCAGCTCGGCGTCGCTCTACGAGGTCGGCTTCAACCACTTCTTCCGGGGCAAGGACGACGGCCTCGCCGGCGACCAGATCTACTTCCAGGGCCACGCCGCACCTGGCATCTACGCCCGGGCCTTCCTCGAGGGCCGCCTGAGCGAGGACCAGCTCGACAACTTCCGCCAGGAGGTCGGGGGCGACGGCCTGTCGTCGTACCCGCACCCGAGGTTGATGCCCGAGTTCTGGGAGTTCCCCACGGTGTCGATGGGGCTCGGCCCGATCAACGCCATCTACCAGGCCCGCTTCAACCGCTACCTGCTCAACCGCCAAATCGCCGACACCAGCAAGTCGAAGGTGTGGTGCTTCCTGGGCGACGGCGAGTGCGACGAACCGGAGTCGCTCGGGGCGCTCTCCATCGCCGCCCGCGAGGGCCTTGACAACCTGATCTTCGTCGTCAACTGCAACCTGCAGCGGCTCGACGGGCCGGTCCGGGGCAACGGCAAGATCATCCAGGAGCTCGAGGCCGTCTTCCGGGGCGCCGGGTGGAACGTGATCAAGGTCATCTGGGGCTCCAAGTGGGACGAGCTGCTCGCCAAGGACAAGGACGGCGTGCTCCTCAACAAGATGAACACCACCGTCGACGGTCAGTTCCAGAAGTACTCCGTCGAGTCGGGGGCCTACATCCGGGACCACTTCTTCGGTCCCGACCCCCGCCTGCGCGAGATGGTGGCGCACCTGTCCGACGACGACCTGCGGGCCCTGCCCCGCGGCGGCCACGACCACCGCAAGCTCTACGCGGCGTACAAGGCGGCGGTCGAGCACGAGGGTGCCCCCACCGTCATCCTGGCCAAGACGATCAAGGGCTGGACCCTCGGTCCGGACGTCGAGGCCCGCAACGCCACCCACCAGATCAAGAAGATGGAGCTGGAGCAGCTCAAGGTCTTCCGTGATCGGCTCTACATGCAGAACGAGGTGCCGGACGAGGCCTTCGAGGGCGGCATCGCCCCCTACTTCCGCCCGGCCGAGGGCTCGGTGGAGATGGAGTACATGCGGGAGCGTCGCCGGGCGCTCGACGGCTCCGTGCCGCGCCGCGCCGTGCGTCGCCGGCGCATGGGCCAGGCGCCCAACGACAAGGCGTTCGCCGACTTCCTGGGCGGCTCCGGCAACCAGGCGGCATCCACCACCATGGCCTTCGCCCGGCTGCTCCGGAACCTGGTGCGCGACGAGACGGTCGGCAGCCACGTCGTACCGATCATCCCGGACGAGGCCCGCACCTTCGGCCTCGACGCCCTCTTCCGCGAGATCGGCATCTATGCCGCCATGGGCCAGCTCTACGAGCCGGTCGACGCCGGGATGCAGCTGTCCTACCGCGAGGCGCAGAACGGTCAGATCCTCGAAGAGGGCATCACCGAAGCCGGGGCGCTGGCCAGCTTCACCGCCGCCAGCACCGCCTACGCCACTCACGACACGGCGATGCTGCCCTTCTACATCTTCTATTCGATGTTCGGCTTCCAGCGGGTGGGCGACCTGATCTGGGCCGCCGCCGACCAGCGGGGCCGAGGCTTCCTGCTCGGAGCCACCGCCGGGCGCACGACGCTCAACGGCGAAGGGCTCCAGCACGAGGACGGCCACAGCCTGCTGGTCGCTTCGGCCTATCCCAACGTCCAGGCCTACGACCCGTCGTTCGCCTACGAGCTGGCCACGATCATCAAGGCCGGCTGCCGGCGGATGTTCGTCGACGGCGAGGACCTCCTCTACTACCTCACGCTCTACAACGAGAACTACGCGATGCCGCCCATGCCGGAAGGGGTCGAGGACGAGCTGCTGGCCGGCCTCTACCGGTTCCAGACGGCTCCCGAGGGGCCCTCCACGAAGGCCACCGTGCTGTTCTCCGGGCCGTCGTGGCAGTGGGCGTCGCTCGCCCGCGACGAGCTGGCCGAGCACTACGACGTCGGCGTCGAGCTCTGGTCGGCCACGTCCTACAAGGCGTTGCGGGAGGACGCGCTCGACGCCGAGCGCTGGAACCGGCTCCACCCGTCCCAGCCGCCCCGCACCTCCTTCGTGGCCAGCCAGCTGTCGCGTGCCAGCGGGCCGTACGTCGCCGTCAGCGACTACGTGAAGGCCGTACCCGACCAGATCGCCCGGTGGGTCCCGGGCAGCTGGTCGTCGCTCGGCACCGACGGCTTCGGGCGCAGCGACACCCGCGAGCGGCTCCGGCGCTTCTTCGAGGTCGACGCCGGGCACGTGGTCGTGGCGGTCCTGGCCGCGTTGGCGGCCGAGGGTGAGGCCAAGGAAGAAGCCGTGGCCGACGCCATCGCCCGCTACGGCATCGACCCCGACGCCATCGCCCCCCGCCTCGGCTGACCCGCGGACCGGGCCCGAGGCTGCCGGATACCGTGAAGTCATGACCGGGACCTTCTTCATCACCGGCGACGCCGAGGCCGACCAGCTCCTCCACGACGATCCCTTGGCGCTGCTGCTCGGGATGCTCTTCGACCAGCAGGTGCCGATGGAGTGGGCGTTCGCCTCACCGGCGAAGCTCCGCTCCCGCCTGGGTGACCGGCTCGATGCCGCCGAGCTGGCCGCCATGGAGGCCGACGCCGTCGACGCCGCCTTCCGGGAGCGCCCTGCGCTGCACCGCTACCCGGGCTCCATGGCCAAGCGGGCCCACGAGCTGTGCCAAGTCCTGGTGGCGGAGTACGGCGGCGACGCCGCCAACGTGTGGACGACCGCCGAGACCGGCGACGAGCTGCTCGCCCGCCTCAAGGCCCTCCCGGGTTTCGGCGGGGAGAAGGCGAAGATCTTCCTGGCCGTCCTGGCCAAGCGTCTCGACGTCCGACCGCCCGGCTGGGAGGCGGCGGCGGCACCGTTCTCCGACGACGTGCGGCGCTCGGTCGCCGATGCCGACTCGCCCGAGCACCTCGAGGAGGTCCGGGCCTTCAAGAAGGCCATGAAGGCCGCCGGCAAGACCAAGGCCGACGCCCCCGCCTAGGACGGCCTTTCCTCCCGCCATGGTCTTGGTCCCGGGACGACGTTCTGTGTCGGATGTGTCCCGCCTGCCGGGGCGAATCCGACACAGAACGGGGTCGCGCCGATGAACGTGACCGTCAACGGCAGGACCACCGAGCTGACCGAGGGAACGTCGATGGACGAACTGCTGGTCGAGCTCGGGCTCGACGGACGTTGGGTCGTCGTCGAGCGGAACCGCCAGCCGGTGGAGCGACGCCACCTGACGACCACCGTGTTGGTCGATGGCGACCGCATCGAGCTCGTCCGGGCGGTGGCCGGCGGCTGACCGGCGGGCACTTCGGGCAGCCGGGCAGCCGGGCAGCCGTGCAGCCGTGCAGCCGTGCAGCCGAAGTGAAGCGGGTGCGTCAGCCGCCACCTTCTGGCGTGTGACGCACCCGGTTCGGCCGTCGGGTGACGACCCCGGCGCCGGGTAGGTTCGGCCGATGCCGCCCCCCGGCCACGACCTCGCCTCGCGGCGGCTGTACCTGTGCACCGGTGACCGGCCCGACCTCGAGCGCTTCGTCGAGGCCTGCATCGCCGGTGGCGTCGACGTCGTGCAGCTCCGGGAGAAGCACCTCGAGGCCCGCCCGCTGCTGGAGCGGGCCGCGCGCCTCCTCCGGGTCTGTCGTGGTCTCGGCGTCCCGTTCATCCTGAACGACCGGCCCGACCTCGCCCTCGAGGTCGGTGCCGACGGCGTGCACGTCGGTCAGGGCGACGCCCCGCCGGCGTTGTGCCGCCGCATCCTCGGGCCGGCGGCGATCGTCGGCCTGTCGACCCACGCCCCGCCGGAGTGGGATGCGGCCGCCGCCGAGGCCGACTACCTCTCGGCCGGACCCGTCTCGGCGACGCCGACCAAGCCGGGTCGAGCCGGGACCGGCCTCGGCTATCTCCGCCACGCGGCGTCGTCCGCCGAGACCCGGCCCTGGTTCGTCACCGGGGGGGCGACGCCCGACACGGTCGCGGCCATGGCCGAGGCGGGAGCACGGCGGTTCGTGGCCGTGCGCTGGCTGACCGAGGCCAGCGACCCTCGGCAGGCCACCCGCCAACTGCGGGACGCCATCGAGCGGTCGGTCGAGTCACTCCTCAGCTGAGGGCCTGGCGCTCCAGCCAGCCGATCAGCACGGCGATGGCCCTGGGGTCGTGGCGGAGGCGGTGACCCGCCCCGCCGATCACGCGGAGCTCCGCCGACCCGTGCCAGTCGGCCAGGGCCCGGGCATCGAGCGCCGGGACGGTCTCGTCATCGGCACCCTGCACCAGCAGCAACGGGCGGGGGGCCAGCTTTGCAGCCAGGCTCAACGGACGGATCTCCCGCAGCTCGCGCACCCAGCGCTCCGGGTCGGCCGGGAACCGGGGATCCCGGATCACGCCGATGTCGCGGGCGTGCTCGAGGAAGCGCCGCGGCTGTGCGGCCCAGTCGTCGAAGTCGGCGCGCGGGCTGAGCAGGGCGAGGCCGCTGATCCGCGGGTCGTCGGCGGCGACGCACGTGGCGATCGAGCCGCCGGTGTTCGTGCCGATCAGC
>DASXLH010000075.1:0-1853 GCA_036496335.1 Acidimicrobiales bacterium | reverse complement strand
TCCTCGACGTCGTAGCCCCCCTGGCGGTGCTGAGCACGATGACCGCCTGGCGCAGCCGGGCCGACCCGCTGCCGAGCGCCACCGTGGTCGTCCTCGCCGGCGTCAACGTCGTCGCGGTGGTGGCGTGGCACGTTCCGGTGCTGTTCGACGCGGCGGAACGCTCGCTGCCACTGCATGTCGCTGAGCACCTCTCCTTCGTGCTGGCCGCCTGCGCCCTGTGGTGGGCGGCCGGTCTCGGGGCCCGACCGGCGCCTCCGCTGGCCGTCCTCGTCGTCTTCGTCGCCTCCCTGCCGGGAATCGCGCTCGGCGCGGGGATGACCCTCAGCACCGCGCCCTGGTACACGGCCTACCCGTCGATCGTCGACCAGCAGCTGGCCGGGGCGCTCATGTGGTCGGTCGGCGGGGCGGTGACGGTGCTGTGCGGGGCGCTGTGCGCGGCACGCTGGCTCAGCGCGGCGGAGGTCGGGGCGTGATCCGCAAAGGCCTCGACGCCGTCGACGAACGTCTCGGTACCAACCGGTTCGTGCGTGCCGCCGTCAACAAGGTGTTCCCGGACCACTGGTCGTTCCTCTTCGGCGAGATCGCGTTGTACAGCTTCATCACGCTGGTGCTCACCGGCACGTACCTCGCCTTCTTCTTCTCACCCAGCTCCCGGGACGTCGTCTACGACGGCTCGTACGCGCCCCTGCGGGGTGTTCACATGACCGAGGCCTACCGGTCGACGGTGCGCCTCAGCTTCGACGTGCGGGCCGGCCTCGTCTTCCGCCAGATGCACCACTGGGCGGCCTTGGTCTTCCTCGGCGCCATCGTCCTGCACCTGGCCCGTGTGTTCTTCACCGGAGCGTTCCGCAAGCCCCGCGAGATCAACTGGATCATCGGCGTGAGCATGCTGATCCTGGCCATGGTCAACGGGTTCTTCGGCTACTCGCTCCCCGACGACCTGCTGTCCGGGACCGGACTGCGGATCATGTACTCGGTGGCACTGGCGGTGCCGGTGATGGGCACCTGGTTCGCCTTCCTGCTCTTCGGCGGCGAGTTCCCGGCCGGTGACATCACCAGCCGCCTCTTCGTGTTGCACATCCTCATCGTGCCTGTGCTCCTCGGCGGGCTCATGGGGCTGCACCTGGCGGTGGTGTGGCGCCAGAAGCACACCCAGTTCGCCCGGCCCGGCCATACCGAGACCAACGTGGTCGGCAGCCCCCTGTGGCCGACCTACGCCGCCCGGTCGATCGGGCTCTTCTGCGGCCTCTTCGGCGTCGTCGCCCTCCTCGGCGGGGTGGCGCAGATCAACCCCATCTGGCTGTACGGCCCGTTCGAGCCCTCTTCGGTGACCACCGCCGCGCAACCCGACTGGTACATGGGTTGGTTGGAGGGCGCCCTCCGGCTGGGGCCCGCCTGGCGACCGACGGTGGCCGGCTATCCGATCTCCGAGCTGTTCTGGCCCGCAGTCCTCTTGCCCGGCCTGACGTTCCTGTTGCTCTACGCCTGGCCCTTCCTGGAAGCGGCCCTGACCCGGGACCACGCCTTCCACCAGCTGCTCGACCGGCCCCGGGACCGCCCGCTGCGCACCGCCGTGGGCGCCGGCGTCGTCGCCTTCTACCTCGTCCTCTTCGTGGCCGGCTCGCAGGACCTGATCGCCCAGTACGGCGGCCTCTCCGTCCCGACGGTCACGCTCTGGCTCCGAGTCCTGCTGGTGGTGCTGCCCGTGGCGGTGGCCGCCGCCACCGGGCGGATCTGTCACGACCTGCGGGCTGCTGACCGCCTCCACGACATGCAGGCGGAGGCACGGGCCGAGCTCTCGTCGGCTCCGGCTCCCGAAGGTCCCCAGGCAGGGGTGGAGACCGGCTGGAGCG
>DASXLH010000074.1:0-2660 GCA_036496335.1 Acidimicrobiales bacterium | reverse complement strand
CGAGACGATCCGTCTCGACGGAGCCCTTCGCATGCCCCCGCGCTGAAACGACCCCTCGTTCCGTGTCGGATCCGCCCCGTCCAGCGGGGCAGATCCGACACAGAACGGTTCGGGGCGGCCGCTCACGGGTTGAGCGTCCAGCCCCCGCCGGGGGCCCGCAGCCAGCCACTCGAGGCCCAGGTCCCCCCGTCGACGGCGACGTTGACGCCGGTCACGTACTCGGACATCTTCGAGCACAGCCACACCGCCGCGCTGGCGCACTCCTCGACGATCCCCTCCCGTCCCAGGGGCACCAGCTTGGCCCACGAGTCGTCCGTGTCCGGCCAGATCGAGGGATCGAGGGGGCCGTTGCGGTTGCCCTTCGTGCCCGGGCTGATGGTGTGGTCGGGCGCCAGGGAGTTGACCCGGATGTCGTGCTCGGCGAGCTCCAGCGCCATCGTCTTGGTGAAGCTGATCATCCCGGCCTTGCAGGCGGCGTAGACGGCGAACATGGGCGCCGCCCGGCTCCCCTCGATGCTCGTGACGTTGACGATCGACCCACCCCGACCGCCGGCGATCATGTGGGGCACCGCCTGCTGGGTGGCGACCAACATGCTGGTGAGGTTGATGTCGACGTGCCGGCGGATGCTGGCCTCGGGCTGGGTGAGGAACGGCCCGGCGCGCACCCCACCGGCGTTGTTGACCAGGATGTCGAGGCGGCCGAAGTGCGCCTGCGCCTGATCGACTGACGCCCGGAGTTGGTCGGCGTCGATCACGTTGGTCGGGAGCCCGAGGGCCCGACGGCCCATGGCCTCGATGGCCGCCACCGTCGCCTCGCAGCGGGCCGGTTCGATGTCGAGCACCGCTACGTCGGCGCCGAACTTGGCGAGACCCAGAGCGATGCCCTGCCCGATACCGCCGCCGCCACCGGTCACGATCGCCACCCTGTCGGTCACGAGGATGTCGCTCGGATCGATGGCGATGTGGTCCACATCCCGCGCCAGGCGCATCAGCTCGTCGTTGTCCATCGTCCCCACCTCTCGGTCACCGGCCAGGACGGTCTAGCCGACACGGACCGGCGGGTGGGTCAGTCGGGGCGCGGTGCCGACTCGACGATGAGGCGCGGGCCCCGGTCCCAAGTCAGGTAGCTCCAGGCCCAGCTCACGAGGACGCTGAGCCGGTTGCGGAACCCAACGAGGTAGAGGAGGTGCAGGAAGAGCCACCCGATCCAGCCGATGAAGCCGGTGAGGTGGACACCCAGTGGCAGGTCGGCCACCGCCGAGTTCCGGCCGATGGTGGCCATGGTGCCCTTGTCGACGTAGTGGAACGGGCGGGACGGCCGACCCCGCCCCGAGCGGGCCAGCAGCCGGCCCACGTAGCGGCCGGACTGCTTGGCCACCTGGGCCACCTGGGGGAGGGGACGGTCGTCGCGGCCCGGGGTGAGGGCCAGGTCGCCGATGACGAACGACTCGGGATGGGCCGGGATGCGGAGCTGGCGGGTGACCAGCACCCGCCCGCCGGGCCCCTGCTCGACGCCGAGGGCTGCGGCCAGCGGGTTGGCCGTCACGCCGGCGGCCCACACCACGGTGGTGGTCGGGAGCACCTCGCCCGATGCCAGGGTGACGGCCCCGGCCTCGACCGACGTCACCCGTTCGCCGAGTCGGACCTCCACGCCCCGCTCCCGGAGCTGGGCGAGCGCGTGCCGTTGGGCGGTACCGCTGAACGGGCTGAGCACGGTGTCGGCCATCTCCACCAGCACGACCCGGGCCGCTCTCACGTCGAGACGCCGGAAGTCCTTGGCGAACACCATGTCGAACAGCTCGATGAGCGCGCCGGCGGTCTCCACACCGGTGGGGCCGCCGCCGAGCACGACGAAGGTGAGGGCGCCCTGGTCCACGATCTCGGGGTCGGCGTCGGCCTGCTCGAACCGTCTGATCACGTGGTTGCGCAGCCGAATGGCGTCCTCGAGGGTGTAGAGGGGAAGGGCCCGATCGGCGGCTCCGGGGACCCCGAACCAGTTGGTCGTCGCGCCGGCCGCCACGACCAGGTGGTCGAAGGGGAGCGGGTCGCCCTCGACCAGCAGCACCTCGTGGGCGTCCCAGTCGACGCCGACCACCTCGCCCTGGCGGAACCGGACGTTGGTGGCGTCCTGGAACAGCCCTCGCACCGGATAGGCGACGTCGCTGGCCGCCAGGCCCGACGTGGCGACCTGGTAGAGCAGCGGCTGGAAGGTCTGGAAGTTGTGCCGGTCGATCAGCGTGACCTCGAGCGGCTCGTTGATCAGCGCCTTGGCGCAGTCGACGCCGCCGAAGCCTGCGCCGACGATCACCACCTGTGGTCGCACCACGCTTGTGAAGGTACTCACAAGACGGGAGATCGACTCAGGTGATCTTGAGCTGGGGCTTCAGCCGGTCGGGCCGCCGGTGAGGGCGATCGTCTCGCCGTTCATGAACCGCGACGCGTCGGTGGCGAGGTAGAGCACCCCGTTGGCGATGTCCTCCGGCTGACCGGCGTTGTCGATGAGCCGGTCGAGGATCCCGGCCCGCTCCCAGGACCGCAACGCACCCTCGGACGCCACCGCCCCCACCGCGATGCAGTTGGCCCGGATCCCCTTCGAACCCCACTCCATCGCCACCACCCGAGTCAGCATCTGCAGGGCCGCCTTGGCCGAGCTGTAGGCG
>DASXLH010000073.1:0-7269 GCA_036496335.1 Acidimicrobiales bacterium | reverse complement strand
CCGGGAAGTTGGCCACCGCCGCCGAGTTCTCGAACGACCAGCCCTTCATGACCGGTTCGGCCACCCGGGAGCCGTCGAGCCCGTTGAGGATGAACGTGCCCCAGCCGTTGCCGATGACCACGTCGTTGTGACCGTCGCCATTGAGGTCGGCGATGACCGGCCGCGTGGCGATCTGGCCGCCGCCCTCACCGCCCATCGCCGGGACGACGTCGAAGTGGAGCACGCCGTTGCCCCGATAGGCCCGGACGTGGCCGTCGGTGCCGCCCACGACCACTTCGGGGCGCCCGCCGTCGTCACCGGTGAGGTCGCCGAGGGCGACGTCGCCCCGGTTGGTGGTGCCGGTGTCGACGGGCCATCCGGCCAGGTTGGAGCCGTCCTCGAGATGGACCGCGTAGACCTTGTGACTGTCCGAGGCGTGGAAGTAGTCACCGGTGGTCGTCACGAGGTCGAGGCGGCCGTCGCCGTCGATGTCGGCGATGGCCGGGCTGCCGCCGACGACGTCGTTGAACTGGCGCCGCCACAGCTCGCGCACCGTGCCGTGCACGACGTCGTAGGCGTGCAGGATGCCGCCGTTGAGGTTCTCGGTGCCGCCGGCGCTCGAGTCGCCGCCGATGAAGATCTCCATGCGGCCGTCGCCGTCGACGTCGTAGAGGGCGGGCGACGACCACACGGTGTCGTCCTGCCACACGGGGAACCCGGCCAGCTCGTGGCCGGTCCGGTCGAGCGCGTGGATCCGCATGTCCCAACCGCCGAAGACGACATCGGGATAGCCGTCGCCGTCGACGTCGCCGATGGCCGGCGAGGAGAAGGCACCCTCGCTGTAGCCGTCCGGGAACGGGCCCATCCCCCAGACCGTGAACTGGTCCTGCCCCTGCCACCGGAACCGGACGCTGCCGTCGTTGTTGAAGCCGACCAGCCCGCCGTTCTGGTTGGGGACCCAGGTCGAGGTGGCGCCGACCACGATCTCGGGCTTGCCGTCATGGTCGAGGTCGCCCACCACGGGCGTCGACTCGACGGCGGTGGCGTGTACCCCGTCCGGCCTCACCTGCTGCGGCCAGCCGGGAACCTCGTGCGGGGTCGCCCCGGTGGAGGTCCCGTCGAAGACGTGCAGCCATCCCTCCATGTCACCGATGACGATGTCGGGGACGCCGTCCCCGTTCACGTCGGCGATCGCCGGCGAGGAGGAATGGAACCGCGCCGATGTGTGCCAGGACCAGGTCTGCGCCAACACCGGGGCCGCACCGGCCGGTGCGGCCGGGACCAACACCCCCACGGACGCGGCCACGAGGGCGCCCAGCAGGAGCGAAGCCCGGGCCCGAGCCGTACGCGAGGGGAGGAGGTGCATCACGGCTGTGTCGGCGGGCGATATGTCCGACTTGAGCCGTCGGCACTCCATGCCGCTTCCGAGCCTGCCATGCCGGGGTCGCCGGTGCGGCCCGGTGGGCGAATGCGCCCCAGACCAGGCATCCTGTACCACCGGCAAACTCCCGCCGGACGGTCAGGAGGTTGCGGCGTGGCTCGGTTCCGAGGTTCGGCGACGGCGGCCGACAACGCGCGCGTCGCCGCGCCCCCGGAGCCGACGCTGCCCCAGCCGTCGATCCGGCTCGGTGAGCTGCTCGTGCGCGGCGACCACGTGAGCCACGCCCAGCTGTCCGAGGCGCTGCTCCAGCAGTCGGCCTCCGGCAAGCGGATCGGGACCCTCCTGGTGGAGCTGGGTGCACTCCAGGCAGGCGACCTGGCCGCGGCGCTGGCCGAGCAGTACGGGCTCGAGCTCGTCGACCTGCGCCGGCAGGTCCCCGAGCCCGAGGCGATCGGACTCCTGCCCGAGTCGGTGGCCCGCAAGGTCGGTGCCATGCCGCTCCGGCTCGACGGCGAGACCCTCGTCATCGCCGTGGCCGACGTGTCCGAGCAGATGCTCTCGGAGCTGACCCGCACCTCCCGACGCCCCGTCGCCCTCGCCGTCGCCCCCGAGTCCGACATCCGCCGGGCCATCGACAACGGCTACCGGGCGCTGGCCGACGTCGACCAGTACGTCAAGGCCTTCGAGGCCACCGCCGCCGAGGGCGTGCGCCGGGCCTCGGCCGCGGTCACCGCCCAGTCCGCCGGCGACGACGCCCCGGTCGTGCAGGTCGTGAACCTCGTGATCACGCAGGGCCTGCGAGACCGCGCCTCCGACATCCACTTCGAGCCGCAGGGCGACCGGCTCCGGGTGCGGTTCCGCATCGACGGTGCCCTCCACGACGTGCTGGCCCTGCCCATGGACATCGGCCCGGCCCTGGTCAGCCGGGTGAAGATCATGGCCAACATGAACATCGTCGAGCGGCGCCGCCCCCAGGACGGGCAGATCGCCACCGAGATCGACGGCCGCGAGCTCGACATCCGGGTCGCCACCACCGCCACCATCCGGGGCGAGAAGGTGGTCATGCGGCTCCTCGACAAGTCGAAGCAGCTGTTCCAGACGCAGGACCTCGGCATGCCCGACGACACCCGGCTGCTCTACCGGGAGATGGTGCGGGCCCCCTACGGCATGGTGGTCTGCGCCGGCCCCACCGGGAGCGGCAAGACCACCACCCTGTACGCCACGCTGGCCGAGATCGCCGACCCGCAGCGCAACGTCATGACCATCGAGGACCCGGTCGAGTACGTCTTCCCCTCGATCAACCAGATCCAGATCAACGAGCTGGCCGGCCTCAACTTCGCCGACGGCCTGAAGTCGATCCTGCGCCAGGATCCCGACGTGATCCTCGTCGGCGAGATCCGGGACGTCGAGACAGCCCGCATCGCCACCCAGTCGGCGCTCACCGGCCACTTCGTGCTCTCGTCGATCCACGCCACCGACTCGGTCCTGGCCCTGCACCGGTTCCTCGACATGGGCATCGAGTCGTTCCTCATCGCCTCCTCGGTGCGGGCCGTCATCGGTCAGCGCCTCGTGCGGCGGATCTGCACGGCCTGTAAAGAGCCGTACGTTCCCGACCAGGACGAGCGCACGATCTACGAGGAGCTGACCGACGGTCAGGGCGAGAAGCGGATCTTCTACCAGGGCATGGGCTGCAACTTCTGCTCCGGGACCGGCTACCGCGACCGGATCGGCGTCTACGAGCTGCTCCGCATGACCCCCGAGCTCAAGCGCCTCGTCGTAGGTTGGGCCACACAGGACGAGTTGCGCCGATTGGCCGTCCAACAAGGGATGCGGACCCTCAAGGACGAAGCAATGGGTTTGGTCGACCGTGACATCACCACCATCTCCGAAGTCGTCAAGACGATCTACTCCGCGTAGGGGGCTACGCACCTGTGGCCAAGTATCGGTACACCGCAATCGCGCTCGACGGCGCCACCGTGACGGGTGTCGAGGAGGCCGACACCGTCGGCCAGCTCCGGGCCATCCTGCGCAACCGCGACCTCGAACCGGTCGAGGCGCGTGAGAAGCGCAACATCCTGCGCTTCGAGCTGACCCGCAAGAAGGTCCCCCGCAAGGAGGTCATGCACTTCAGCCGCCAGCTGGCGGTGTTCGTGCGGGCCGGCATCCCGATCATCGACGGCCTCGAGGTCATCGCCGAGGACTCGCCCAACAAGCTGTTCCGCAAGGTGCTGGTGCAGATGGCGGAGTCCCTCCGGGCCGGCTCCACCTTCGCCGACGCCGCCGAGGCCCATCCCTACGCCTTCCCGGCCTTCTACCGGGGCATCCTCCGCTCGGCCGAGCTGACCGGCAACCTCGACGTGGTCCTCGAGCAGCTCTCCGACTACATCGAGCGCGACATCACCGCCCGCCAGAAGATCACCAGCGCCCTCGTCTACCCGGCGGTGATCACGGCCGTCTCGCTGTTCGCCGTGGCGGTGCTGCTCGTCTACGTGCTGCCGAAGTTCAAGACGTTCTTCAACGGCGTGGGCGCCAAGCTGCCGCTGCCCACCCGGATCATGATCAGCGCCGGCAGCCTGTTCGCCAACTGGTGGTGGGTGCTGGCCCTGGGCATCGCCGTGGTCGTGATCGGCTCCTCGCTCCTGAACCGGACCGAGTTCGGCAAGGACTGGCGCGACCGGATCCTCCTGCAGCTCCCGCTGATCGGCGACCTCACCCGCCATGCCGTGCTCGAGCGGTTCTGCCGCATCCTCTCCTCCATGGTGTCGGCCGGCGTGCCGCTGCCCGATGCCCTGGTCGTCACCGGCGAGGCCACCAACAACCGGGTGTTCCGGCGAGGCGTGGCCGCCAGCCGGGAGGCCATGATGCGGGGCGAGGGCCTGGCTGAGCCGCTGGCCGCCACCGGGCTGTTCCCGGCCTCGGCCCGCCAGATGTTCCGGGTGGGCGAGGACACCGGGACGCTCGACTCGCAGATGGCGACGGCCGCCGACTACTTCGAGCGGGAGCTCGACTACAAGCTCAAGCGCTTCACCAACCTCTTCGAGCCGGCCGTCATCATCGTGGCCGGCGGCATCGTGGCCTTCATCGCCATCGCCCTGGTGTCGGCCATGTACGGGATCTTCCGCCAGGTGAAGCTGTGACGCCTGCGCCGGAGCGGTGACGTGAGCCTCTCGCGGCGGATTCGGGCCGACGAGGGCGAGACCCTCATCGAGATCCTGATCACCATCATCGTGCTGTCGATCGCCGGCGTGGCCGTCGTGGCGGCCATGACCAGCGCCGTGCTGGGAGCCGACGCCCACCGCAGCCTCGCCACCGGCGAGGTGGCCCTGCGCGACTACACCGAGGCAGCCGTGGCCCAGGCCTCCACGCTGAACGCCGCCGCCAAGCCGTGCCCGGCGGTCGCCGATCTCACGCCCCCGGCCGGTACCTACTCGCTGACGCCCGGATGGTCGGGGTCGATCGCCGCCGTCGAGTACTGGATCCCCGGGGCCGGCGGCGCGGCCGGTTCGTGGGGAACCCAGTCGGCCTGCACCACCTACGTCACGAACCTGTGCGGCACGGCTCCGTCCGCGCCGGCACCAGCAGCAGCGTGCTCGCCGGGATCGGTCCGGCTCACGGTGAAGGTGGACAACCCCAACCTCACCGAGGTGAGCACCAAGACCATGCAGGGCTCGGTCGTCGTTCGTCGGAGCAACGGGCCGTGACCGCGGCTGGCGTCCGGCGCCTCGCCGACGACGACGAAGGCATGACCCTCATCGAGCTCCTGGTCTCGATCACGTTGCTGGGCATCATCGTCGGCCCGATCGTCGGGATGATCCTGCTCGGGTTCCTGTCCTCGGACGGCACCCGTGACCGGATCGCCGACTCGGTGTCGGCCCAGCTCGTCTCGTCTTACATGATCAACGACATCCAGAGCGCCACGACCGTGGCGACGTCTGGCGGGAGCTGCCCCGGGGCGACCGGCACGGTCAAGCTTCACCTCCAGATGCAGGACCCCACGACAGGACCGACGACCGTCCTCTATCTGGACCAGATCAACGCCGACGGGCAGCACGAGCTGCACCGGGTGAGCTGCGGGGCGACCAACAGCTCGACGCTGGTGATGCACTACCTCGACCCGACCTCGTTCAACGTCACCTGCTCCCCAAGCCCGTCGTGCGGTGCGGGGGTGCACAACGTCAAGGTCAACATGACTGCCAAACGGAGCGGCGGACAGCCGACGTCCTACTACCAGCCCTACGCGTTCAACATCCAGGCGACGAGGCGGGCGACGTGAACCGCCGCGTCCAGAGCGAGGACGGCGCGTCGCTCCTGCTGATCGTGATCTTCGTCATGGTGTTCGGGCTGATCACCGGGGCGATCCTCGACTTCGCCAACACCGGGTTCAAGGCGACGACGCAGACGACGTCCATCCGGAACAACCAACAGGCCGTCCAGAGCGCCATGGACCTCGCCATCAACAGCTTCCGGTCCAGCAGCAGCCAGGGCTTCGCCGGCACCTGCGCACCCGGCACGGCCGTCACGTACGCCGCTCCCAACGTGACGTCCTCGGAGACGACGCCGGGGCCCGTGACGGTCACGTGCACGAGCAGCGGGCAGTCGGTGGGCGCCACGTCCGACAAGGTGCCGGCCCAGGCCGTCCTCACCGTCGGCACGGGTGCCGGTGACGGGTTCCTCGGCCAGGGCAGCGACGGCAATGACATCGCGGTCGTGGGCGGCGTCCGCTCCGACACGGTCATCGACCCCGGCGGGAGCGCCAGCCGGTTCCTCCGGGTCTTCGGGGATGTGGGTGCGGCTGGCTCCTGCACGTCGAGCTCCCGCATCCTGGCGACCGGACTGGTGAAGTGCGGGGGCGCACCGAGCGTCGCCGACCCCGGCTACCCGGCGGCCGCCGCCTCGATCAGCGGGATGGCCGTCGACGCCTTCCAGGGCTGCGCGGGTGGGACCGCCACCTTCGGTCCCGGGCTCTACTCCGAGGCGCCCAGCAGCTTCCTCACCGCCGCCAACGGGTGCGCAGAGGGCGCGACGACGTGGTGGTTCCGCCCCGGCACCTACTACTTCGACTTCGCGCCGGGCACCGACTTCACCATCGAAGCCAACATCACGGTCGTCGGCGGGACACAAGGCGCAGGTGGCACCTGCAACCCCGGGACCGAGGCGAGCCCCAACCCCGGCGTCCAGTTCATCTTCGGCGGCCAGACTCGGCTCATCGTGAACGGCCGCTTGGAGGCCTGCGCCGGGCCCGGGGCCGGGGGCACCAACCAGCGCATCGTGGTCTACGGCCTCAAGACCGGCACCCGGTGCAGCGGGGCCCAGGTGCCGCCCTGTCCGGTCACGCCCAACCCGACCCTCGACCCGCCCGCCAACACGATCACGACGGGCAACTTCAACAACCCGGACGGCGCCCGGCTGGCCAACAACGGCTTCGCCAGCGCCAACCTGAGCGGGGACGGGCCGAAGACGGCGGCCCTCAACTTCACGAACTTCCCGGACATCACCCCCGGGTCATTGGTCGGCAGGGTGTTCATCGACGTCCGTCACCGGGAGACCGGGAACGACGCCAACCAGCTGCAGAACCCGGCCATCACCGTCAATTACGGATCGGGCAGCCACACCTACGGGCTGAACCGGCAGGGCAACATGACGACCGAGACGATCGAGATCACCCAGCAGGTCAGCGCCACGCTGCGCTACCGGGACGTGAACGCGCTCACAGCCACCTACAACGTCGACGGCAACGCGCTCAACCCCACCCGGTGCACCGGTTTCGGCCGCTTCCAGCAGTGCACCGGCCCGCAGACCGCCACCGACCAGGTCGACAGCGTGACGGTGCGGGTGGAGCAGACCCCGCCCGGCTTCGAGGCGGCCCGCTGTGCCGGGGCGGCCACCTGCTACCTCCTCGAGACGACCGG
>DASXLH010000072.1:0-9750 GCA_036496335.1 Acidimicrobiales bacterium | reverse complement strand
GCCGTCGGACCACGCGCCGCTCTTCGCCGACTTCGCGCTGCAGCCGACGGCCTGACGCCTGCGGCCGGATCGTGGTCAGTGGCGCTTGACCCCTCCGTACTTCATGCGGGTGTCCTGGGTGCTGGCGGGTCGGAGATCGTCGTTCGCGACCGCGGCGTCCACCACCTCGCCGATGAACAGCGAATGGGTGCCCAACGCCAGCTCCTGGCGGACCGCACAGGCCATCCACCCCACCGCTTCGTCGAACACCGGCGCGCCGGTGGGACCGTCGTGGACGGCGCGCCCGTTGAGCGACACGCCGTCGTCCGCCGCCGGCTTGGAGAACTTCACGAAGACCCGGGTGTCGTCCGCCGACCACAGGTTGACCGTGAAGGATCCGCCGTCGTGGATCAGCCGATGGGTGACCGCGGTGATGTCGACGCCGACGCCGATCAGGACCGGTTGCATCGAGAGTTGGGTGACCCAGCTGGCGGTCATGGCGTTGCGCTCGTCGCCGGCTCGGGAGCCGATCAGCACGAGCGCGTTCGGGATCTTCCAGGTGACTCGGTTGAGGAGCTCGTCGTCCAACGCCATGGCCCGACCCTAGGGTGAGCTCCCCGGATCAGGAGGCCCGGTGCTCGGCGACCACCCGGAGGAGCTCGTCGCCGTACCGCTGCGCCTTCACCGGGCCGAGGCCGGGAAGTCGGAGCAGCTTGGCCCGGCTGTCGGGTCGGGCCTCCGCCACCGCCGCCAGCGTCGTGTCGTGGAAGATGACGTAGGCGGGTACCCCGGCGGCCCTCGCCGCCCCTGACCGCCAGCTCTTCAAGGCCGCCAGGACGGCCGGGTCGGCCTCGGCCCCGACGAAGGGAACACCGTTCGTCCCGACCTGACGGCGGGACGGGTCGGGACCGTGGAGGCGACGTCGCTCCTCCCCGATGCGGGCGACCTTGTCGGCCAGCGACCCCTCGTCCGCCCTGGGCTGCCGGGCGGCTTCGATCTCGGCCAGCCAGGGCGAGGGCTGACGGGGGACCGACCGCTCACCGAAACGCCGTTCGGCGGCCCACGAGCAGTGCAGCTCGGTCTCGGCGCGGGTGACGGCGACGTAGAGCAGGCGACGCTCTTCGTCGAGCGCGGCGTCGGTCTTCGCGTGGCCGATCGGGACCAGGCCCCGCTCGAGGCCGGCCAGGAACACGACGGGCCATTCGAGACCCTTGGCGGCATGGAAGCTGGCCAGCTCGACGGCGTCGCGCCGCCCGTCGACGTCGTCACCGAGGGCGGTGGTGAGCCAGGAGGCGAACCCGTCAGCGGTCGCTTCCGGGTCGATGGCGAGGTGCTCGTCGGCGAGGCGGACGAGCTCGGCCAGCATGGCGCGGCGCTCGCTCACCGTCCCCTCGTCGTCGTCCTCGCCGACCTGGGCGGCGGCGTCGGGATCGGGCAGCTGACCCAGCTCGTGGCGGAGGTCGACGATCGCCACCCGTAGCGGCCGTCGAGCGGTCTGGAGCCTGGCGATGGCGGACTGGACCTCGGGCCGTTGGAGGAAACCCCCGCCGCCCCGCACGCGGAACGGGATGCCGACCGCTCGCAGAGCCTCCTGGATCGTGACCAGCTGGGCGTTCGTCCGGGCGAGCACGGCGATGTGACGCCAGGGGCGTCCCGGTCGGAGCCGGTCGCGCACCGACCGGGCGATGCCCCGGGCCTCGTCGCGCTCGGTGGCGAACGCACGGATGGTCGGCGGCGCGCCGTCGGCCTGATGGGACCGGAGCGACGAACCCACGCCGCCCCCGGCCAGCACGCTCGCCGCCACCGCCAGGATCTGGGGGCTGGAACGGAAGTTGTCGTCGAGCTCGACCACCGTGGCGCCGGGCTCTCGGGCCAGATCGAGCAGGTACGACGAATCGGCACCGTTCCAGCCGTAGATGGCCTGGTTGGGATCGCCGACCACGCACAGGTCGGTTCCGTCGCCCCGCCACGCCGCCAGGAGGGCGGCTTGCGCCGGGTTGAGGTCTTGGAGCTCGTCGACGAAGAGGTGTCGGAACCGCCACCGCTGGGCGGCGGCGAAGGCCGGATCGGCGAAGGCGTCGACGCAGCGCAGCAGCAGGTCGTCGAAGTCGATCATGCCCCGCCGGCGCTTGTCGGCTTCGTAGCGGGCGTAGAGGTCGGCCATGGCGCCGACCGCCAAGGGCGGCTTGCGCCCGGCCAGGAGGGCGGCGGCTTCGTAGCCCCCGGGATCGACCCGCCGGGCCTTCGCCCATTCGATCTCGGTCACCAGGTCGATCGGCTGGACCAGCGGCTGGCGGCGGCCGAGCGGCCCCGTCAGCCGGGCGACGAAGCCGACCTTGCGCTCGAGCAGGGTGGGCGGGCTGACCCCCGTGTCGGACCAGTGCCGGCGGAGCTGGGCGTAGGCGATGGCGTGGAAGGTGCCGGCCGCCACCTGTTCGCGCACGCCCAGCTGGCCGAGTCGGGCGCGGAGGTTCCCGGCGGCCTTGCGGGTGAAGGTGAGGGCCAGCACACGGCGGGGATCGGCGTCGCCGAGGGCCACCCGATGGGCGATGCGACGGGTGAGCACCCGGGTCTTGCCGGAGCCGGCGCCGGCCAGGATGACGACCGGGGCGCCATCCGATCTCACGGCCTCGGCCTGGGCGGCGGTGAGGCCCTCGAGGAGTCCGTCGCGGCTCCGGATCTGCTCCGTCGGCCCCCCGGTCCATCCGTCGTCGGGGCCGCCGGCTCCCTTTCGATCTCGTCGGCGGTGGGGCGGCGCGGCCATCCAGGCGAACGTACGACGGGGGTGTGACACCGTCGTGGATGGTCCGGGATCGCGCCGCCGTTCCACGACGGCGCATCCGAGAACGCTCATCCTGGTAGGACTCGGGGGGTGAGCGGTGACCACGCCCATGCGCACAGCCACGGACACGACCACGTCCGGGCCGGCGAGCGACACGCAGGTCGCCTCGCGGGCGCGTTCGCCATCGTGGTCGGCGTGCTCGTCATCGAGCTGGTCGTCGGCATCCTCGGCCACTCCCTGGCGCTGCTGTCCGACGCCGGCCACATGGCGACGGACGCCCTCGGCCTCGGCATGGCCATCGCCGCCATCCAGCTCGCCTCTCGCGGGACCGACCGGTCAGGCCGGTCCTTCGGGCTCTATCGCCTGGAGATCCTCGCCGCCCTGGCCAACGCGGTGCTCCTCTTCGCCGTCGCCGGCTTCGTGGTGGTGGAGGCGTTCGCCCGGATCGGCAACCGCGAGACGCTCGACACCGGACCGGTGCTGGTGGCGGCCGTCATCGGCCTGGTCGCCAACCTGGCCGGCTTCTGGCTCCTGCGTCCGGGCGCGGCCGAGAGCGTCAACGTGCGTGGCGCCTACCTCGAGGTGCTGGCCGACCTCGTCGGGTCCATCGGCGTGATCGTGGCCGTCGTCATGTTCTGGATCACCGGCTGGCAGTGGGTCGACCCGCTCGTGGGCGCCGCCCTCGGCGTCTGGATCCTGCCCCGCACCTGGCGTCTGGCCTCCGAAGCGGTGCGGGTGCTGGTGCAGGCTGCCCCCGAGAACGTCGACCTGGCGGTCCTGGCCGGCGATCTCGGTCGTCTTCCCGGGGTGGTCGACGTGCACGACCTCCACGTGTGGACGCTCACCTCCGAGATGGACGTCGCCACCGCCCATCTGGTCGTGGCCGACGTCGACCAGTCGCATGCGGTGCTCGACCGGGCCCGCGAGCTCCTGACCGACCACTACGGCATCACCCACGCCACGCTGCAGGTCGAACCCACCGACCACATCGGCTGCGACGACGTGAGCTGGTAGCCGGCGCCCGAAGCAGCCATCCGGGGGAGCAGCGACCTACTGTCCGGCTCGTGAACGGACTCGACGTCGGCAGCCTCCTCATACGCCTGATCCTGGGCGTCGTGATGTTCGCCCACGGCTGGAACCACGCCTTCCGCGGCGGCAAGCTCCCTGGCACGGGACGATGGTTCGACTCGATCGGCATCAAGCCCGGTTGGCTCCACGCCCGGCTGGCGACGGTCACGGAGCTGATCGTCGGCCCGATGTTGGCGCTCGGCCTCCTCACCCCGCTGGCGGCCGCCGGTGTCGTCGGCACCATGGGCGTGGCCTTCATCGCCAACCACCTCAAGAACGGCTTCTTCATCTTCCGGCCGGGCGAGGGCTACGAGTACGTGCTGACCCTCATCGTCACGGCCATCGCCCTCGGCGCCCTCGGCGGCGGCCGCATCAGCCTCGACCACGCCCTGGGCATCGACGACGACCTGCAGGGCGTCGGCGGGGCGCTGCTGACCTTGCTCGTGGGCGGGGGAGGGGCGGCCATCGTGCTGGCCACCAGCTGGCGCCGTCCGCCGAAGCCGGCCGCCTCCTGAACCGCGCCGACCTGGTCGCCCCGGTGCGGGCCGCGCTCGAGGCGGCCTGGCACCCGGCGGGTTTCACGGCTCCCAGCCCAGTCCGTTACAAGTGGCAGTGGCTCTGGGACTCGTGCTTCCACGCCATCGTCTGGGCCGAGCTGGGCGACGACCGGGGTGTTGTGGAGATCCGGCGGTTGCTCGGGTTCCGGGACGCCGACGGGTTCGTGCCGCACGTCATCTATGCGCCCCAGGATGACCCCCACGAGGCGTTCTGGGGTCGGCCCGCCACCTCGTCGATCACCCAACCGCCGATGTTCGGCCACGCCCTGGCCGAGCTCGTCCGGAGAGGTGTCGACGTCGACGAGCAGCTCCTCGCCGGCGCCACCGAGGCGCTGCGGTTCCTCCTCGAGGTCCGTCCCCGCCATGAGAGCGGGCTCGTCCGGCTCTGTCATCCCTGGGAGTCGGGCGCCGACGACAGCCCGCGCTGGGATCACTGGTACGGCGTGCCCTGGGACGCCGCCACGGTCTTCCGGGTGAAGGGTGAGCTCCTCGACGCGGTGGAGCGCTCGCCCTGTGGGGCGCCGGTGGGCAACCCCGGCTTCGACGCCGCCCCCGCCTCCTTCAGCGCCCTAGTGGCCTTCAACGCCCACGAGCTGGCGGGCCTCACTGGTGACGCCGGCTTGCGGCGCCACGCCGACGAGCTCATCGAAGCCCTCGACCACTACTGGGACGCCAGCGCCCTGACCTGGACCGACGCTGGTGCCGCCGGCGGCGGTTCCGGCCGGATCCGGACGCTGGACGCTCTCCTGGGCGGGCTCGTCAGCTCCGATCGGATGAAGGTCGACGCGGTGTTGGGGCAGCTGGTCGACGACACCGCCTTCGGGGGCCCGTGCGGACCGACCGGCGTGCACCGCTCCGAGCCGGCGTTCGACCCGCGGAGCTACTGGCGGGGTTCGGCCTGGCCCCAGCTCGCCTACCTGGGTTGGGTGGCGGCGCGCCGAGCCGGGCGCGACGACGTAGCCGCGTCGGTGGCCGCCGCCGCCCTGGAAGGCGCCGGCCGCTCGGGTCTGGCCGAGCACTGGGACCCGGACGACGGAACCGCCCTCGGCGCCGTCCCTCAGTCGTGGACGGGGTTGGTGCTGGCGATGTCCTGAACCGGGGCAGCTCCTAGCGGGCGCCGCCCGGGCCGTGGAACAGCATGTTGCCCATGGGATGGCCGTAGTCGAAGGCGAACTCCTGGAACCGGCCCGCCTGGTCCTGCAGCTCCTTGATGCTCCACTTCCCGTCCTTCGTCAGGCTGTCGACGATGACGAACGGCTGGAAGAGGTGGATCTCGCCGCCCATGACGAAGAACACCCGCCCGGCGATCGGGCAGTCGGCGGTGGCGAGGTAGGCGACGAAGGGGGAGACGTTGTCGGGGTCCATCGGCGTCCACTCGGTCTTCTCCGACGTGTCGGCACCGACCATGGCCGTGAGCCGGGTGGCGGCAGCCGGGGCGATGGCGTTCACGCGCACCCCGTACCGGGACAGCTCCTGGTTGGCGATGATCGAGAACGTGGCGATGCCGGTCTTGGCGGCCCCGTAGTTGGTCTGGCCGACGTTGCCGAACAAGCCGGATGTCGAGGAGGTGTTGATCACCGAGCGCGGCGCCTCCTTGCCGGCCTTCGACTGGTCGCGCCAGTAGGCGGCCGCCCACCGGGTGGTGGCGAAGTGCCCGCGGAGGTGGACGCGCATGATCGAGTCCCACTCGGCCTCGGTCATGTTGGCCAGCATGCGGTCCCGGAGGATCCCGGCGTTGTTGACGAGGACGTGGAGATCGCCGAAGGTGTCGACGGCCTGGCTGACGAGCCGCTGGGCGCCCTCGAAGTCGGCGATGTCGTCGTAGTTGGCCACGGCCTCGCCGCCGGCCGCCTTGATCTCGTCGACCACCTGCTGCGCCGGTGAGGCGTCGGCCCCCGTGCCATCGGGGTTGCCACCGAGGTCGTTCACGACGACCTTGGCGCCCTCCGAGGCGAACAGGAGCGCATGCTCGCGGCCGATGCCGCGTCCGGCTCCGGTGATGATGGCGACGCGGTCCTGCAAGGTGTTCGGCATGGCGACGGGTACTCCTCGGTCGGTGGCTACGGCCCATTTCGGGCCGGCGGATCGTAGCCACGGCCGGGTCTTCGGCCGCCCGGCTGTCCGGCCGCCGGCTGTCTGGCCGCGGGGCCCTCTACGGCTCCCCGGTAGGGTGTCGCCCGCTCCGGCGGCGTGGCCGAGTGGTTTAGGCAAGGGCCTGCAAAGCCCTGTACACCGGTTCGATTCCGGTCGCCGCCTCTAGGAAAAGGGCTGGTCCGAGCTCTATGAGCCGCCCGGGAGAGCCGGAGTGCGCTCTGGCAGGCCCGATCGAGGCCAGCTCACCCAGGAGATAATCCAACAAACTCGAACGTCCTGCCCAGAAGCTCCTTGCCCATGCAACTGCCATACGCCTGACTTCTGGAGCCGTTCCATCGTCAACCGTCGATCTGGGCCAGGTAGCGGCTGATCGCGACTCGGGCCGCTGGCTCATCGAGCGTCGGGGCGTGACCGCGGTCGGTCAGCGTCACGATGTCGATACGGGGAAGGATCGCCCGCATCGTCTCCACCGTCTCCTCGGCGAGGATGTCGGAGAGCGCGCCCCGCACAACGAGGAGCGGGATCGGTTCCAGCGCCGCGAACACCGCCCAGGGATCGTCGGTCGAGGGCGGACCCGCCGTGATCCGAGGGTCGTGGTCGACCACGAACGTGCCGTCTGGTTCCGGTCGGTAACGCTGTCGCGCCTGGTCCAGCCAGTCCTGGTCGCTGAGTCCAGGCAGCGCCGCCTCGCTGACCATCCGGCACTGGGCGGCGGCCTCGTCCCAGCTCCGGACCGGTGCCAACTTGCCCGCGTAGGACGCGATGCGGGCCAGGCCGGCCGGGATGATCTCTGGCCCGATGTCGTTGAGCACGATGCCGGCGATCTGGTCCGGCCTGTGGGCGGCGAGGCGCATCGCAATGAGACCGCCCAGCGACGTGCCGACGACCACGACCGGGGCCAGGCCGAGATCGTGGATGACACGAAGCACGTCGTCGGCGTAGATGTCGAGCCGGTACGACTCGGCCGTGGCCGCATAGCCGGAGCGGCCTCGGCCGCGCAGGTCGACCGCCACGACCAGCCGGTCCACCGCGAGGTCGGTCGCCAACTCCGTGAAGTCACGGCTGTTACGGGTCAGGCCGGGGATGCACACGAGCGACCGACGCGCCGTCGGCGTCCCGTACACCGCGGCGAACAGCGACACACCGTCGGCGGCATTGACGAAGCGTTCATCCATGCTCCCGCCTCCCTCTTTCGCCGCGACGACGAGCCCGGATGAGACCCCCGCCTTGGCGAACCCAAGGCTGACAGATCTGAAGCCGACACCGCACTGAGCTCGACCGCTCGCCCCCCGCCTCCGAGGCGGTCATACGCTCCGGCCATGCGTGTCGCGCTCACCGTCGGTGACTTCCTCCGTCGGGCCGCCCTTGTCCATGGCGACCGGGTGGCGGTCGTCGACGAGCCAGGGGTGGCCGGGTCGATGGGCCGCCTCACTTACGCAGAGGTCCACGAACGTGCTCGGGGCATGGCGGCAGGTCTCGAGACCCTGGGCATCGCTCCTGGCGAACGGGTCGCCATCGTGAGCCCCAACTCGGCCCGGTTCTTGATCTCCTTCTTCGGGGTGAGCGGCTTCGGCCGGGTTCTCGTGCCCATCAACTTCCGGCTCAACGCCGAGGAGGTCGCGTACATCGTCGAGCATTCGGGTGCCCGCGTCCTGTTGGTCGATCCGGAGATCGCACCGTCGTTGAGCGGCGTCGAGGTGCAGCACCGCATCCTGCTCGACGGCGTGCAGGATGCCCCACTGTTCGTCCCTACCGACCGCGCAACGGACGTGCACATCCACGAGGACGACACCGCGACCGTCAACTACACCTCGGGAACAACCGCGAGGCCAAAGGGGGTGCAGCTCACTCACCGGAGCTTGTGGCTCAACGCGGTCACGTTCGGGTGGCACGTCGGCATCGGCGACCGCGACCGCTACCTACACACCCTGCCGATGTTCCACTGCAACGGTTGGGGGATGCCCTACGCGGTGACCGGGATGGGTGGCCGCCACGTCGTTCAACGCAAGGTCGACGGGGAGCAGATCCTGGAGCGCATCGAAGACGAAGAGGTCACGCTGCTCAGCGGGGCGCCGGCAGTGGTCGCGGCCATCCTCGACGCCGCGGCCACACGCCAGTCGACGGGTACGACGGTGCCGGGACGGGGCACCGTCCGCATCGTGGTGGCGGGCGCCCCACCGCCGTCGAAGATCATCGAGCGGGTGCAGGACGAACTCGGGTGGGAGTTCATCCAGATCTACGGCCTGACCGAAACCTCGCCGCTGCTCACCATCAACCGTTCACCCTACGAGTGGGACGGCATCGACTCCGCCGAGCGAGCGGACCGACTGTCCCGGGCCGGGACACCGGCCCTCGGGGTGCAGATCTCCGTCGACCACGAGGGTGAAGTCCTGGCCCGGTCGAACGTTGTGTTCGAGGGCTATTGGGAGCAGCCGGACGCGTCGGCCGCCGCGCTCGACGGGGGCTGGCTCCACACGGGCGACGGCGGGCATCTCGACGGGCCCTATCTGGTCATCAGCGACCGGAAGAAGGACGTGATCATCTCGGGCGGCGAGAACGTGTCGTCGATCGAGGTCGAGAGCTGCCTCTTCCAGCATCCCGCCGTGGCCGAGTGCGCGGTCATCGGCGTACCCGACCAGCACTGGGGCGAGACGGTCAAGGCACTGGTGGTGCTGAGACCCGGTTCAATCGCCGATGAGGCCGAGCTCATCGCCTTCACCAAGGAGCGCCTGGCTCACTTCAAGTGCCCGACCACGGTCGAGCTCCGCGAGGGCCTGACCCGCACCGCCACCGGCAAGCTGCAGAAGTTCCTGCTCCGCCAGCCCTACTGGGAGGGACGGGAGAAGCAGGTCAACTAGCTGGCGCGGCTGTGCTCGAGCCAAGTGCATGCGGCGATGCGACATTGCTGCCACCGTTTGGTGGAGGCACCCTCTACCGCTGGATGCGGAGTGTACGCGCACGATGTGCACATGGGAGAGAAGCGGCGGTCCTTGTCGTGGAAGTCTGGAGACCCTGCCCTCGACCTGCCGAATCGCGTAAGTGCAGGTCAGAGACCTACCTTCTTCGTTGTCGGGCACCTGCAGAGCCCTGTACACCGGTTCGATTCCGGTCGCGGCCTCCAGGGAAGAGGGCGGTCAGCTGCTCAGGAGCCTCGGGTCGGGTCGACCCGAGCCGAGCGATCAGCTTCTTCGGCGCGAGCAGGCAGTAGCTCTCGGTGAGCAGCTCTCGGACCTCGGTCCAGTCGGTCGTTCCGTCATCGCGCAAGACCAT
>DASXLH010000071.1:0-8639 GCA_036496335.1 Acidimicrobiales bacterium | reverse complement strand
TCGATGTCGACCTGCCACGCCAACTCGCCGGCCGATGCGCTCCGGCGGCTGGAGACCATGGTCCTGTCCGCCGGCTCCGGGCTGCCCTTCGAGGCCGTGCGCGAGCAGTTGGCCGCCTCGGTCGATCTGGTCGTGCACGTCGCCCGCGACCGCGACGGCAACCGGGGCGTCGCCACGGTCGAGGAGCTGCTCCCCCTCGACGTCCAGCCGGCCGGTGCCCGGCTGGTGACCCGTCAGCTCGCCAACCGGCGGGGCATCGTCGCCGCGCCGTCCCGGGAGGCCAGATGCTGAGCGCGCCCGGCTCGTCCATCCTCACCGCCCTCGTCGCCGGCGGCGCTGCGTCGATGGCGCCGCGGCTTGCTGCCCGCGTCGCTTCCGGGAGGCAACGGGGCCGTCTCGGTGTCCCTGCCCACCGGGCGCTCCGCCTCGCCGTCCCGAGGTTCATCGCCGTCGCGGTCGCCGACGCCGGGCTAGCCGTCGATCCCGTGCGGGTGTTCAGCGGGTGGCTCGCCGCCGGTCTCGGTGTCGTCGTCGGCGGCGCGGCGATCGGCCAACCGGTCATCGGGGCCGTCGTCCTGGCGGTGGTTGCGACCGTCCCGCCTGCCGGGGCGAAGCTGCTGGCCGGTCGACTGACCCGTCGGACCGACGCCCAGCTCCCGGAGCTGCTCGACCAGGTGGCGCGTTCGCTCCGCGGCGGGGCGTCGTTGCACCTGGCGCTGATCGACGCCTGCCGCGGGATGGCCCCGCCCCTGCGCCATGAGCTCGAGCGACTGCAGGGCGAGATCCGGGCCGGCGCCCCGCTCGTCGACACCCTCGACCGCTGGGCGGAACGTGCGCCCCGACGTCCGGTCCGCCTCGTGGTGGCGGCGCTGGCATCTTCGGCCGAATCCGGGGGCGCCGGTGCCAGGGCCGTCGACGGCGTCGCCGCCTCCCTGCGGGCCTCGGCCGCGGTCGCCGCCGAGGCGGGCGCGCTGGCGTCGCAAGCCCGTTACTCAGCGCTCGTGATCGCCCTCGCGCCGTTGGTCTTCGCCGTGCTCGCCGTCGGTGTCGACCATCGGACGGCCCACTTCCTGTTCGAGACCACCCTCGGCCAGCTCTGCCTCCTCGGCGGCTTCAGCCTCGATGTCGGTGGTCTCTGGTGGATGCAGCGCATCGTGGGCTCCGTCTCGTGAGCGCACGGGGTCTGGGGCCGCCCGGATGGTTGGCGGTGGGGTGGGTCCTGGCCGCGCTCGCCGTGGGGTGGCGCCGTCGTCCACCCGAACGCCTCACGGCGTTGCGACCGCGGTCGCCTCGGCGCCGGCTCCCGCCGCGGTTCCGGCGGCTCCTGGTTCCCGCCGCCCTCGCCCTCGTGGTAGGGGCATTCGTCCCGGCGGCCGCTCCCATCATCCTGTTCGGGGCCTGGACCGCCGACATCCGCCGACGCCGTGCGGTGACCGGCCGGCGCGCCGCCTCCGTTGCCGAGTCGCTGCCGGAAGCCGTCGATCTGCTGGCTCTCGCCGTCGGCGCGGGTCTGACCGTCCCCCTCGCGGTCGCGGCCGTGGGGCGGCGCGGTGAGGGTCCGGTGGCGGCTGGGCTCGCCCGGGTGGCCGCCGAGGCAGCCAGCGGACGGCGCTGCGCCGACGCGCTCGAAGACCTGCCCGGCCAGCTCGGCGAGTCGGTCCGGCCGCTCGTGACGGTGCTCGTGGCGGCCGAGCGCTACGGGGCGCCACTCGGCGCCTCGCTCGAGCGGCTGGCGTCCGAGGTTCGGGACGATCGCCGGCGCCGGGCCGAGGCATCGGCCCGGCGCGTACCCGTCAAGTTGCTCTTCCCCCTGGTGTGCTGCGTGCTGCCGGCGTTCGCGCTGCTGACCGTCGTGCCCATGCTCGCCGGCGCCTTCCAGGCGCTGCGCCGCTGATGTCATCACCCATGGAGGCCTCGTGCTCCACGTTCTCGTCCTCACCCAGACCGCCCTCGGCCGCGTGGCCGAGCTGTGCCTTCGCCGGCTCGACCCGGACGACGGGCAGACCTCCGCCGAGTACGCCCTCGTGCTCCTCGGAGCCGCCGGCGTCGCGCTCCTCCTCGGGGCGTGGGCTGGCCAGACCGACAAGATCGGCAAGCTCTTCGACGCCGTGTTCGACGGCGTGATCCGGAGCGTGAAGGCCGGATGAGCAGGTGGCGGGACGAGCGCGGGCAGTCAGCGGTGGAGCTGGCGCTCGTCCTTCCCCTGCTGGCCCTCCTCGCTCTGGGCCTGGTCCAGGTCGGACTGGTGGTGCGCGACCAGCTCCTCGTGCTCCAGGCGGCCCGCGACGCGGTCCGCCAGGCCGCCGTATCCGACGACCACGGTGCGGTCGCCGACGCGGCCCGGGGCGCCACCACGCTCGACCCGCGGCGCTTCGAGGTCGACGTGGGTCCACGGGGGGCGCCCGGCAGCACGGTGCGCGTCCATGTCCACTACCGGGCGCCCACGGTGGTCCCACTGGTGGGGCGGTTCCTGGGCGACGTCGATCTGGAGGCGACGGCCTCCATGCGGGTCGAGCAGTGACCCGGGATCGGCTCCGGAGGCGTCAGAGGGTCAGCGGATAGGTCACATCCGACGGAACTCCCGCCTTCGGCGCCGCCGAGAATTCCTCTGCCGTCTCCGCTCTTGGCGCCTTCGGCGCCGGGCCGCTCGGGCCACGGGTCCGCCTGTCGGCGCACCCTCTAGGCCGTGAGGTCGACGACCGACCCGAGGATCGAGCCGAGCAGGGCCGCCGCGCCCCGCTTGTCGAGCGGCTCGTTGAGGTTGCCGCACTTCGGTGACTGCACGCAGCTGGGGCACCCGTGCTCGCACCCGCAACCCTGGATGACCTCGAGGGCGGTGCGAAGGAGCCGGGCGCCGGCCTCGAAGCCGAGCTCGGCGATGCCGGCTCCCCCGGGGTAGCCGTCGTAGATGACGATCGTCGGACGGCCCGTGTCGGCCTGCAGGGGGGTGGACACCCCGCCCACGTCCCACCGATCGCAGATGGTGAACAGCGGCAGCACCCCGATGGCGGTGTGCTCGGCGGCGTGGAGGGTTCCCGGCCAGCGGGCCGGTTCGATGCCGCTCGTGGACAGGACCGACGGCTCGACGACGAACCAGAAGCCCCGGGAGATCAGCGAGGTGGGGGGGAGGTCGAGCTCGACGTTGGCCAGGACCTGACCGGTGGCGACGTCCTTGCGCTGGTAGCCCGCCACCTGCTCGATGACCTCGACCGCCCCGAGGTGCAGCCCGATCGGGCCCAGGGCGCGACTGGCCTCGACCTCGAGGATGCGGACGTCGGTCTCGGAGCGGACGTGGGTCAGCTCGCCGCCGTCGCACGGCTCGACCCAGGCGACCCGCTCGTGCAGGTCGAGCTCCTCGACGTGCCAGGTCAGGCCTTGGTGGAGGTACACCGCACCGGGGTGCACCGACGAGAAGGCCCGGCTGCCGTCGACGGTTCCGATGAGCTGGCCGGTCCGGGTGGCGATGCGGTACTCGACGGACGAGCCGCTGCGGAGCCCGACGCCTCGGGCGGGGGCGTCGAGGCCGAGCCAGTACCCCCGGCCGTCGCGGACGGCCAACCGGTCGTCGACGACGAGCCGACGCACACCGTCGTCGAGGCTGTCCCCCCACCACTGGCTGTCGGCCGGCGTGAGCGGCAGCTCGTAGGCGGCGCAGGCGAGGTGGGGATCCAGCACGCTGCCATTGCCCGGGTTCACCACGGCCGGCTCGGGCGGGCGGCTGAAGAGCTGGTCGGGATGGCCCATGAACCACTGGTCGAGCTGGTCGTCGCCGGCGACCAGGACCGCCAGCGACTGCTGGTGCTCGCGACCGGCTCGTCCGGCCTGCTGCCAGAACGACGCGATCGTTCCCGGGAAGCCGTCGAGCACGCAGGCGTCCAACCCGCCGATGTCGACACCGAGCTCGAGCGCGTTCGTGGCCACCACCGCCCGGAGTCGCCCGGCGAAGAGATCGGCCTCGATCTGGCGACGTTCCTCGGGGAGGTACCCGCCTCGGTACGGCCGGACCGAGCCGGCGTCCCGGGGGTCGACCCGCCGCCGGGTGTCGGCGGCCACCAGCTCCGTGGCCCGCCGACCGCGGCAGAAGGCGATGGCGCGGTGGTCGGCACCCACCAGCGTGGCCAGGAGTCGGGCCGTCTCGACGTTGGCCGAGCCCCGGGCACCGCCTCGGCCCTCGAGCAGGGGTGGGTTCCACAGGGCCACGAGGCGCTCACCCCGGGGTGACCCGTCGTCGGTGACGGCTACGACGGGCTTGCCGCACAGCTCGCCGGCCAGCTCTCCGGGCCGGCCGATGGTGGCCGAGGTGAAGATGAAGGTCGGATCGGCGCCATAGGAGGCACATACCCGGCGCAGCCGACGCAGGACGTGGGCGACGTTGGTCCCGAACACGCCGCGCAGGACGTGGAGCTCGTCGACCACCACGTAGCGGAGGCGCATGAGGAACGTCGCCCACCGGCCGTGGTAGGGCAGCAGGCCGGCGTGGAGCATGTCGGGGTTGGTGAGCAGGACGTTGGCGTGTCGGCGGGCCCAGGCGCGCTCGTCCGGGCCGGTGTCACCGTCGTAGCAGGCTGCCTCGAGCCGCGGCAGGCCGAGCGCGCCCAGCGCCCGCAGCTGGTCCTGAGCCAACGCCTTGGTCGGGAAGAGCACCAGCGCGGTCCCGGGCGGGTCATCGAGCAGGGCCTCGCCGATGGGGAGCTGGTAGCAGAGCGACTTGCCCGAGGCCGTGCCACTTGCTATCGCGACGTAAGCTCCGGCCGGGATGAGGTCGAGGGCGGCCGCCTGGTGCGACCACAGCCCGTCGGGCGGGAGGGCGGGAGCGAGGAGATCGGGCAGGGGACGGGCCGGCGCCCGGTGGCGGGCCTCCCGGGCCGGGATCCGTTCGAGGTGCACCAGGCGCTCGTCGGCGCGGAGCAGGTCGGCCACGACCTCCAGGTCACCGACCCGAGGGGCGGTCCCGGAACGGGCGGCGTCGACATCGACGACTCCCGAGCTGGTCATGGGACGACGCTACAAGCGTGTGATTCGGGCGGTCCCGACGAGCAAGGCGTCACCCCTCCGGGCTGTGCCTCGGTCCCTACGGCCCGTGACCACCGGCCAGGGTCGCTACTGTCGCCGCGTCGTCGTCGGCCCGTGGGTCGCAGAGCCGGGAGCAAGAGAAGCCATGGATCTTGGTCTGGACCTCGTCGAGCGTGATGGCTACGCCGTCCTCTCGGTGTCCGGGGAGGTCGACGTCGCAACCGTCCCCCGCCTCCGCGAGCAGCTCCACGGTCTGGTGGCCCAGGGCCGCACGAAGATCGTCGTCGACCTCGACGGCGTCGACTTCCTCGACTCGACCGGACTCGGGGTGCTGGTCGGCGCGCTCAAGCGGGTGCGGGCCGACGACGAGGGCGTCCTGCACCTGGTGTGCACCCAGCCCCGCATCCGCAAGGTCTTCGAGGTCACCGGTCTGACGAAGGTGTTCTCCCTGTTCGACACGGTCGACGAGGCGGTCGGCTCACCCCCGCCCAGCTGAGCACCCGCCCGCCCGAACAGAGCCTGCTCACGACCCTCGGCGGAGCCGCCTTGGAGTGCTTCGTGTGCGAAACCTAGGTTTGTCGTCATCGAAACCATGGACGCGACGTTGACCAAGTCGGAGCGGGAGACCCTGAAGGCCATCTACCGGTCCACGCGGGACCGGCGGGAGGCGCAGACGGGCGCGCTCGCCGAGGCACTCGGCGTGGCGCCGGGGACGGTGACGGTCACGGTGAAGCGCCTGGCCGAGCGGGGGATCCTCGTGCACCGGCCCTACCACGGCGTCGAGCTCACCGACGACGGCATCCGGCTGGCGGTCGCCGCCATCCGCCGTCACCGGATCGTCGAGCGCTTCCTGGCCGACATGCTGGGCTATGCCTGGAACGAGGCCGACCGGCTGGCCGGCTCGTTCGAGCACGACCTGCCCCAGGAGGTCGAGGACCGCATCTTCGTGGCCCTGGACCGCCCGACCACCTGTCCGCACGGCTTCCCGATCCCGGCCCTCGAGGCCGTCGACATCCCGGTCCTTCCCCATCTCTACGAGCTCGAGCCCGGCGACGTGGCGGTGGTGGCGGTGCCGGGTTCGATCGATCCGGAGGTGATCGCCTTCCTCGAGACGCTCGGGCTGCGACCGGGCGTCACCGTAGAGGTACGGGAGAAGCATCCCTTCGACGGGCCGCTCGTGCTCCGGGTCGGTGGAAAGGACCGGACGTTGGGGGCCAACGTCGCCGCCCAAGTCTACGTACGGCTGCCCGAGCCGAGGATCGAGGTCGCCGGCGAGGCCCTTCACCGCGCCGGCGCCCCCAACTCCGCCGCCTGAGCCCCAGCCGCGGCTCGAAGCGGGCCCCGTCCACCGGGCCGAGGGCCAGACCGCCGAAACACAGATTTGACGTTTCGGGGGGCTGAAACGTTAATTTGCAGCGCTCGCGTTCGCGACCCGTTCCCCGCAAGGAGACCTTCCCATGCTTCACGTACTCGCCTCTGAGGGGGGCTATCAGGCCTTCAAGCTCGGTAGCGCGGAGTGGTTCTGGCTCTTCTTCTCGGCCGTCACCGCGCTGCTCGCCCTCGCCGTCGGCTTCCTCTTGATGAGGGGTGTGGTGGCCGCCGACCGGGGCACCGCCAAGATGATCGAGATCGCCGAGGCGATCCAGGAAGGCGCGCTCGCCTACCTCCGGCGCCAGTTCAAGACGATCGGCGTCATCCTCGTGCCGGTGGCGATCGTCGTGTTCGTCACCTCGACCAAGGTGGTCAAGCCCAGCGGTGAGGTGGCGCTGTCCTTCGTCCAGTCGGGCACGTTCCGCACGCTCGCCTTCCTCCTGGGCTGCCTCATGTCCGGTCTCACCGGCTTCATCGGGATGAGCCTGGCGGTGCGGGGCAACGTACGGACGGCGGCGGCCGCCAAGACCGGTTCGCTCAAGGCGGCCCTCAAGGTGGCGTTCCGCACCGGCGGGGTGTGCGGCATGTTCACGGTCGGGCTCGGTCTGCTCGGGGCGACGACGATCATCATGATCTTCCAGAACACCTGCTCGGCGATCCTCATCGGGTTCGGCTTCGGCGGGTCGCTGCTGGCGCTGTTCCTCCGCGTTGGCGGTGGCATCTTCACCAAGGCGGCTGACGTCGGCGCCGACCTGGTGGGCAAGGTCGAGGCGGGCATCCCCGAGGACGACCCCCGCAACCCGGCCACCATCGCCGACAACGTCGGCGACAACGTCGGCGACTGCGCCGGCATGGCTGCCGACCTCTTCGAGTCCTACGAGGTGACCCTCGTGGCGTCGATCATCCTTGGCGTCTCGGCCTTCCAGTCGATCGGCGCCAACCCCGCCCTCGGGCTGATCTTCCCGGTCGCCTCCCGCGCCATCGGCGTGCTGGCGTCGATCGTCGGTGTCTTCGCGGTGCGAGCCACCGACAAGGACAAGACCGCCATGGCCCCGATCAACCGGGGCTTCCTCACCGCCGGCCTGCTCACCGTGGTCGGCACCCTGATCGTCGCCCTGGTCTACGTGGGCAACGACGCCATCGTCGACGGCAAGCACTTCCAGGAGGGCTGGCGGATGTTCGGCGCCGTCGTCGGCGGTCTCATCCTCGCCCAGGTGACCAGCCGACTCACGGAGTACTTCACGTCCACCGAGTCCAGTCCCGTGCAGGAGATCGCCGTCGCCGCCCGCACCGGTCCGGCCACGACGGTCCTGTCCGGCATCTCCTCCGGCCTGGAGTCGACGGTCTACGCCATCCTCGCCATCGCCGGCGCCATCGCCGTGGCCATCGCCCTGGGCGACGGCAACATCCGCTTCACCTTCTACCTCGTCGCGCTGACCGGCATGGGCATGTTGGCCACCACCGGCGTGGTCGTCTCCGAGGACACGTTCGGTCCCGTGGCCGACAACGCCGCTGGCATCGCCGAGATGTCGGGTGAGTTCACCGGTGAGGCCGAACGGATCATGGTCAGCCTCGACGCGGTGGGCAACACCACCAAGGCCGTCACCAAGGGCTTCGCCATCGGCTCGGCCGTCATCGCCGCCGTCGCCCTCTTCGCCTCGTTCATCGAGGTCATCGGCAACCAGCTCCTCTCCACGAAGGAGCTGCTCGCCCTCGACGCCACCGGCAAGACGGTCTTCGGCCTCTTCCCGATCAACGTGGCCGACCCGAAGACCTTCATCGGTCTGCTCATCGGTGGCTCCATCGCCTTCATGTTCAGCTCGCTTGCCATCCGCGCCGTGGGCCGCACCGCCGGCGTCGTGGTGCAGGAGGTCCGTCGCCAGTTCGCCGACGGCGGGATCATGGCCGGGACCAAGAAGCCCGACTACGGGCCCGTCATCGACATCTGCACCACCGCCTCTCTCCGGGAGCTGGCCACGCCGGCGCTGCTGGCCGTGCTCACGCCCGTGATCATCGGCTTCGGCATCAACTTCTACGCCCTGGGTGCCTTCCTGGCCGCCGTCATCCTCACCGGCCAGCTGATGGCCAACTTCCTGTCGAACTCGGGCGGTGCCTGGGACAACGCCAAGAAGTACATCGAGGACGGACACGAGGGTGGCAAGGGCTCGGAAGCCCACAAGGCCGCCGTCATCGGCGACACCGTCGGCGATCCGTTCAAGGACACCGCCGGCCCGGCGCTCAACCCCCTCATCAAG
>DASXLH010000070.1:0-5277 GCA_036496335.1 Acidimicrobiales bacterium | reverse complement strand
AGGCGGTGATCAAGACCGAGGCCGACGAGCTCTGGCGGGATGACGACTGGGCGGGCGTGATCGTCGAGGAGCCCGAGATGCTCGGCATCGAGCAGGTGGGGCCGGCCGGCATCACCCTGCGGCTGGTGGTGCGGACCCAGCCGGCGGATCAGTGGCGGGTGCAACGGACGCTGCGCCGGCGCGTCAACGACCGCTTCGCCGAGCTCGGCATCCCGGTGCCGGTCAACCCGCCGGCGGCGACGCCTCCCGTCTGAGCGGCTCCCGAGCCTGAGCGGCTCCCGCGCCTGAGCGGCTCTGCCTCTCCGGCGGCGCCCGTCACTCCGGCGGGGCGAGCTCCACGTCGATGCCGAGGCCCTCGCCCTCGAGGAGGACGAGCTCGGCCAGCCGGCCGGCCTCTCGCAGGTCCGACTCGGCGGCCCGCAGCGCGGCCAGCCGTTCGGGTGTGTCGGTGATGGTGGCGCGGACGACGTCGGTGCGCAGCGAGCGCTTGGCCTCCGTCTTGGCCTTGCGGATCTCGCCCAGGGCGTCGGCGGCGACGGCCAGCAGGGCCGGCTGGCCGGCTCCCCCCGCCGCCCGGAGCTCGGTCCCGTCGGGCCACGGCTGACGGTGGATCGACCCCTCCTGCCACCACGACCACACCTCTTCGGTGGCGAAGGGGACGAACGGGGCGAAGAGCCGCTGCAGGTTGGACAGGGCGATCCCGAGGGCGGCCCGGGCCGAAGCGGCCGGCGGACCCTCGCCGTAGGCCCGGCCCTTGACCAGCTCGACGTAGTCGTCGCAGAACCGCCAGAAGAAGGACTCGACCCGGTCGAGGGCCCGGGTGTAGTCGTAGCCGTCGAGGGCGCTGGTGGCCTCCTCGGCCACCTCGGCCAGCGCCGCCAGCACGGCCAGGTCGAGCGGTTCGGTGACGGCCGCGGCCGAGTCGGCGCCGGCACCGCCCAGGCCGAGCACGAACTTCGAGGCGTTGAGCAGCTTGATGGCCAACCGGCGGCCGACCTTCATCACCCCGAAGTCGATGGCGGTGTCGGTGCCAGGGCCGCCCCGGCAGGCCCAGTAGCGGACGGCGTCGGGACCGTGCTCGTCGAGCAGGGGCATCGGCGTCACGACGTTGCCCTTCGACTTGGACATCTTCTTGCGGTCCGGGTCGAGGATCCAGCCGTTGATGGTGGTGTCCGTCCAGGGGAGTGAGCCGTGCTCGAAGCGGGACCGCAGGACCGTCGAGAACAGCCATGTCCGGATGATCTCGGGGCCCTGCGGGCGCAGGTCCATCGGAAACGTCCGGGCGAAGAGGTCGGGATCGTCCTCCCAGGCACAGGCGATCTGCGGGGTGAGCGACGACGTGGCCCACGTGTCCATGACGTCGGCGTCGCCGGTGAAGCCGCCGGGCTGGTTGCGCTGCGCCTCCGTGTAGCCGGGGGGCACGTGGGAGGACGGGTCGACCGGCAGCGAGGCCTCGTCGGGCACGATCGGCTGGTCGTGCAGGATCTCGCCGCCCGGGCCGAGCGGGTACCCGATCGGAATGGGCACGCCGAAGAACCGCTGGCGGCTGATGAGCCAGTCGGTGTTGAGACCCTCCACCCAGTGCTCGTAGCGGACCCGCATGAAGTCGGGATGCCAGGCCAGGTCCGTCCCGGCTCCCAGGAGCGAGCTCCGCAGCTCGGGATCGCTGGCCCCGTTGCGGATGTACCACTGGCGGCTGGTGACGATCTCGAGCGGTCGGTCACCCCGTTCGTAGAACTTCACCGGATGGGTGATGGGCCGGGGCTCGTCGACCAGCTCGCCCGACTCGCCGAGGAGCTCGACGATCCGCCGCTGCGCCTGCTTGACGGTGGAGCCGGCCAGGTCGTCCCAGGGGCCGGACGGCAGCCACTCCGGCCGGGCCGTCTGGAAGCGGCCGTTGCGCTGCACGATGGTGCGGGTCGGCAGCTTGAGCTCCCGCCACCACACCACGTCAGTGGTGTCCCCGAAGGTGCAGATCATGGCGATGCCGGATCCCTTGTCGGGCTCGGCCAGGCGATGGGGGAGGACCGGCACCTCGACGCCGAACAGCGGGGTCCGCACGGTGGTCCCGAACAGGGGGCGAAAGCGCTCGTCGTCGGGATGGGCGACCAGGGCGACACAGGAGGGGATGAGCTCCGGTCGGGTGGTCTCGATGAGGATCTCGCCGCCGTCGGGCCGGTGGAAGCGGACCCGGTGGTAGGCGGCGGTCTGGTCGCGGTCCTCGAGCTCGGCCTGGGCGACGGCGGTCTGGAAGTCGACGTCCCACAGCGTTGGCGCCTCGGAGGCGTAGGCCTCGCCCCGGGCCAGGTTGCGCAGGAACGCCCGCTGCGAGGCCCGCTGTGACCGCTCGTCGATGGTGGCGTAGGTCAGGTCCCAGTCGACCGAGAGACCGACGCTGCGCCAGAGCTGCTCGAAGACCTTCTCGTCCTCGGCGGTGAGGCGGTGGCACAGCTCCACGAAGTTCCGCCGGGAGATCGGCAGGGCGTCCTTGCCCGGCTGGGCCGGCGGCTCGAACCCGGGATCGAAGGGGACGGACGGATCGCAGCGCACGCCGTAGTAGTTCTGGACCCGTCGCTCCGTGGGCAGGCCGTTGTCGTCCCAGCCCATGGGGTAGAAGACCTGCCGCCCCTGCATCCGCCGGAACCTGGCGTTGGCGTCGGTCTGGACGTAGCCGAACACCGAGCCCATGTGCAGCGATCCGCTGACGGTCGGGGGCGGGGTGTCGATGGAGAACACCTCGTCCCGGCTGGCGGTGCGGTCGAACCGGTAGGTGCCGTCGGCCTCCCAGGCCGCCGACCACTTCTTCTCCAGCCCCTCCAGGGTGGGCTTCTCCGGGAGCTCGGGCATGGGCCGAACGCTAACCGCGGCCGATCCGGGCGCCGGTGCCGAGCTCCCGTTCTGGGCGTGGTTCTGGTACCTCCCGATGTCGAAAACCACACCCAGAACGGGGATCGGGGGCGGAGACCCGGCTCAGCTGGAGGTGCCGCGCAGCTCCCAGCGGTTGCCCGACGGGTCCTTGCAGTTGAGGGTCCGGGCCCCGAGGCCGGCGGAGTCGGTGTATTTCCACGACGCCGCCTCGAGGCGCCCGGCGACGGCGTCGAGGTCGTCGCCGAAGTCGACGGCGACGTGGGCCCGGGCGGCAGGGCGGTGCTCGGGATCCTCGCTGAGGTGCACCTGAGAGCCGTCGTCGGTCTCGAACCAGTGCACGCCCCGGGCCTGCATGGCCTCGTCGACGGCGACCACCCGGTAGCCGAGGACGTCGATGAGGAAGTTGGCCTGGTCGTCGATGCCTCCGGGGGGCACGCCCAGGTTGACGTGATGGAAGCGCATGGGGGGAACGCTACGCCCGGTGGGACGTCAGCGCTCGGGCTCCCAGCGGAAGGTGCGGGTCGCGAAGGCCAGGCCCACCACACCCCAGACCAGCACGATGGCGAGATCCCCGAGCCTCCAGCCGGTCTGGTTGCCGGGTGGGGGGATGAACGACTCGAGGATGGCGTTGAGGAAGTGCTTCACCGGGAAGACGCCGCTCACGATCTGCATCCACCGGGGGGAGTTCACCACCGGGACGAACACACCCGAGATGAACAGGAGCGGGAGCAGGGTGGCGTTGGTGACGGCCGGGGCGGCGTCGGCGTTCGGGGTGAGGGCGCAGCAGGCCAGGCCGAGGGCGCTGAAGCTGGCCGCTCCCACCAGGAGCGTGATGATGAAAGCCGGCAGCGACCGGGTGGGGAGGGAGATGTCGTAGAAGATCCGGCCGAAGGCGCCGACGATCACGACCAGGATCACCATCAGCACCATCGAGTGCAGCACCTTGCCGAGCAGGTACGACCAGCCGGGCAGGGGCGTTCCCCGCACCCGCTTCAAGACGCCCTCCTCCCGCAGGAACGTCACGCTGATGGCGACGTTGGTGTAGCAGGCCGTCATCACGGAGAAGCAGAGGATCGAGGCGGTGTAGTAGGTGGAGAGGTTGACCGTGAGCCCGCTCGGCAGCGTCGTCGTGTCGTTGAAGATCGACGTGAAGATCACGAGGAACATCAGCGGGAAGGCGAAGGTGAAGAACGCCGAGGCCGGGTTCCGCCAGAAGGCCTTGTTGTGCCAGCGGACCTGACCGACCGCCATCGTCACGCCGTTCACGATCGGCTCCTTCGGCCCCGCCGGCCCCGACCGCCGCGGCTCGGTGCCGCCTCCGCCCCTTGTCCGTCGGCGACCTCTGCTCCGGGGGTCTGGCCGGTCAGCGAGAGGTAGACGTCCTCGAGCGTCGGCTGGGCCACCTCGAGACCGGACAGCTCGGTGCCGGCGGCGACGGCCCAGGGAGCCAGCTCGGCCAGCACGCCGGTGGGGTCGTCGGTCTCCGTGATCCAACGGTCGTGGCCGGCACGCTCGGCGCCGATCCCGGCCGGCGGCACGAGGCCGTCCGCCAGCCCGAAGGAGATCCGGGTCCGCATCAGCTGGCGGTCGGCCAGGGAGTCCGGCGGGCCCTCGGCGACGATGACCCCGCCGGCGATCACGGCCACCCGGTCGGCCAGGGCCTGCGCCTCGTCCATGTAGTGGGTGGTCAGGAAGACGGTCTTGCCGAGTGACTGGAGGTTGTGGACCATGTCCCACGCGCCGCGTCGTGCCCCCGGATCGAAGCCGGTCGTCGGCTCGTCGAGGAAGAGCAGGTCGGGATCGCCGGCCAGGCCGACGGCGACGTCGAGGCGGCGCTGCTGGCCGCCCGAGAGCCGCCCGACGCGCTCGTCCCGCTTCTCGGTGAGCCCGACCGCCTCGATGACGTCGTCACGGCCCAGCGGATGGGGGTAGAGGGCCCGGAACTGGTCGATGACCTCGGCCACGGTGAGGTAGCGCTCGACGCCCGTCTCCTGGAGGACGATCCCGATCCGGCGGCGGTACTCCAGGTCGGAGTGGCTCGGGTCGAAGCCGAGCACGGTGGCCTCGCCGCCGGTGCGGTGCCGGTGACCCTCGAGGATCTCGACGGTGGTGGTCTTGCCGGCGCCGTTCGGGCCGAGGAGGGCGAAGATCTCGCCTCGGGCCACCTGGAGGTCGATCCCCTTGACGGCCTGGTTCTCGCCGTAGGACATCGTCAGGCCCCGGACCTGTACCGCCAGCCCGCCCGGCTTTGCCGGGTCCGGGGTACTGGTCACGGGCGCCGAGACTAGGGGGCCAGGACGGCTGTGCGGTCAGCGCCCTGCGGCTGTGCGGTCAGGCCCTGCGGCTGTGCGGTCAGGCCCTGCGGCTGTGCGGTCAGGCCCTGCGGCTGTGCGGTCAGGCCCTGCGGTC
>DASXLH010000069.1:0-8270 GCA_036496335.1 Acidimicrobiales bacterium | reverse complement strand
AGCCGCGATCTCGCACCGCCCGGCGTCGTCGGCCAGCAGCCAGCCCCGCACCGCCTTGGTCGGGAAGCAGCGATTGGAGAACGTGGTGACGAAGATCCCACCCGGGCGCAGCACCCGGGCCACATCGGCGAACACCTCGATCGGGCGGACCAGGTAGTCGACCGACACGCAGCACACCACCGCATCGAAGGCGTGATCGCCCACCGGGATGGCCGGATCGACGTTGAGGTCGTGCACGATCGTGGCCGTCGCCAACGGGTTGGCGGCCAGCTCGTCGGCGTTCATGCCCAGCACCGTCAGCTGGCGGGGCAGCTGGTTGAAGTGGGACACCCATGAGCTCATGAGGTCGAGCACGTCACCGTCGAGCCCGAGCTCGTCGTAGAGCGCCCCGACGGCGGCGATGGCCCCCTCGTCGATGTGGGTCACGAGGCGGGGCCAGCCGTAGAAGGCGGCGTCCGACCCCGTGTCGTCCCGCTGGAAGAACCACGGCGGGAAAGGTTGGTCGGCGGTCACCGCCGGAGTCTGCTCCGCCGCCGGCCTCGGGTCGACGGTCGGCCCCTACGCTGGTCCGGCCATGGCCGTCGACAAGGTGCTGCTCGCCGCCCCCCGGGGGTTCTGCGCCGGCGTGGAGATGGCGATCAAAGCACTGGCCTGGATGGTCAGCAGCTTCGAGCCGCCCGTCTACTGCTACCACGAGATCGTGCACAACCGGCTCGTGGTCGACCGGTTCCGGGAGCGGGGGGTTGTCTTCGTCGACTCGCTCGACGAGGTGCCGGATGGTGCCCCGCTCATGCTGTCGGCCCACGGCTCGCCGCCCGACGTCGTGGCCGCCGCCGCCGCCAAGGGCGGCTTCGTGGTCGACGCCGTGTGCCCGCTCGTCACCAAGGTCCACCACGAGGTGAAGGTGCGGGCCGGCAAGGGCTACACCGTCCTCTACGTCGGCCACCAGGGCCACGACGAGGCGGTCGGCACCATGGCGGTGGCGCCCGAGTCGATCGCCCTGGTGGAGACGGAGGCCGACGTCGCCGCTCTGGCCGACCCGGGCCGCCCGGTGGCGCTTCTGGCCCAGACCACGCTCTCGCACCGCGACTGGGCCGGCGTGCTCGACGCCGCCCGCGACCGCTTCCCCGACCTGTGGATGCCGGGCCGCTCCGACCTCTGCTTCGCCACCACCAACCGCCAATCCGCCCTGCAATCGATCGCCTCGCGGGCCGATGCCGTGGTCGTGATCGGCTCGGCCAACTCCTCCAACACCGTCGCCCTGGCCAAGGTGGCCGAGGCCGCTGCCGCCGAGACCGCCGACCATGCCGTGCGGGTCCTGCGGGTGAACGGGCCCGACGAGCTGCCCGATGACCTCCAGGGCACGGTGGCGGTGACGGCCGGCGCCTCCGCCCCGGAAGACGTCGTCGCCTCCGTCATCGCCCGGTTGGCGCCCACCGGCGGGGTCGAGCAGATCTCCTTCACCGACGAGGACGAGTACTTCCCCCCGCCCCGGGCCCTCCGAGAGCACATGACCGGCGAGCAGCTGGCGGCCGACCGCACCGTCGCCGCCAGCGACGTCCTGGCCGGCCTGTAGTCGTCAGCGACCGGCCCGGGCCTGGGCTTCGTCGTAGAGCAGCTGGAGCTCGTCGCGGAGGCGCTCGGTCAGCTCCCGCACGGCCCGGCGCGTCACCCGCTCCCCCGGCGCCGGTGCCGTCACCTCGATGGGCCGACCGATGACCATGGTGACCTTGACCGGGTGCAGGAAGCGGGCGCCCTTCGGCATGGCCCGGTCTGACCCGCCGATGCCCACCGGCAGGATCGGCACGCCCTCGTGCAAGGCCACATAGGCCACGCCGTCGAGCACGTTCTCGACGATGGCGCCCTCCTGACGGGTGCCCTCTGGGAACATCACCAGCGGCTCACCGGCTCTGGCCACCGATGCCGCCCACCGCAGGGCCTCCCGGTCGGGCATGCCGCGGTGCACCGGGAACCCGCCCATGTTGTCGAAGAACCACGCCGACCAGGCGAACTTCCAGAGGCTGTCCTTGCCCATGTAGCGGAGCCGGCGACGGGTCACGGCCGACACCGCCGGCGTGTCGATGTTGCTGCGATGGACCGGGGCCAGGATGAACGAACCGGTGGCCGGGACGTTCTCCCGCCCGAAGAGCTGCATCCGCCAGAACAGCGTGCAGAACCCCACGATGACGTTGCGCACCACCCAGTACAACAAGCGCTGCCCGGCGGTCGGCGGGACCTGGCTCGGTTCGCTCACAGCAGGGCCGCGAGCCGGTCGACGATCTCCTCGACCGACAGCTCGGAGGTGTCGACCACGAGGGCTCCGTCCGCCACCGTCAGGGGGCTGGCGTCGCGGTTCGAGTCGGTCGTGTCGCGCTCGACCATCTGACGGGCGACCCGCTCGTAGTCGCGATCGAGGTCCTCGCCGTGACGCCGTTCGGCCCGCACGTCGAGCCGGGCAGTCAGGAACACCTTGAGATCGGCGTCGGGGCAGACCACCGAGCCGATGTCCCGGCCCTCCACCACCCCCCCGTCGTGGTCCTCGATCCATTGACGCTGGCGCTGCACCATCTCGGTGCGCACCTCCGGGACGGTCGCCACCATGCTCACCACGCCGGTGACTTCGGGACCCCGGATGGCGGCGGTGGCGTCGATCCCGTCGACCATCACGACGTCGTCGCCGAGGTCGAGCTCGACGTCCGGCACCATCCGGGCCAGGGCCACCGGATCGGACGGGTCGATGCCTCGCCGGAGGGCGGCGAAGGCCACGCTGCGGTACATGGCGCCGGTATCGAGATGCCCGATGCCGAGCCGGGCCGCCAGGGCCTTGGCCACCGTGGACTTCCCGGACCCCGACGGGCCGTCGATCGCCACCACCTGCACGGGCCCGCACGGTAGCCCGACCCTGGGCCGGCGCCCCCCGAGGGTCAGCGGTCGGCGGTCGGGCGCAGGGACTCCAGGACCGACCAGAAGGCCGGGAAGGTCTTGGCCACGCAACCGGGATCGGCGATGGCGATGCCGGGCGCCCGCAGGCCCAGCAGGGCGAAGCTCATCGCCATCCGATGGTCGTCGTAGGTCTCGATCACGGCCGGGCGAGGGGAGCCCGGGTGGACCACCCACCCGTCGTCGGTGGCGTCGGCTCGGATCCCGCATCGTCCGAGCTCCGAGGTCACCGCCGCGATGCGATCGGTCTCGTGGCCCCGGATGACGGCCACACCACGGATCACCGAGGGACCGTCGGCGAAGGCGGCCAGGACGGCCACCAGCATGGCCATGTCGGGTAGGTCGCCGAGGTCGACGTCGACGGCCCGCAGCGGGCCGGTGCCGGTGACCGTGGTGGCATCGGCGTCTCGGGTGACGGTGGCTCCCATGGAGGCCAGGACGTCGGCGAGGTGGGCGTCACCCTGTTGGGTGGCCGTGCCCAGACCTCGGACGGTGACCTGGCCGCCGCACAGCGCCGCCGCCGCCAGCAGGTAGGCGGCCGACGAGGCGTCGGGCTCCACCTCGTAGCGGGTCGGTCGGTAGCCGCCGGCCTGCACCTCGAAGCGCTCGTGGCCGAACTGGGTCACGTCGGCTCCGAAGGCCCGCATGACCGAGACGGTGAGGTCGAAGTAGGGACGAGCCACGGCCTCGCCCTCGACCACCACGGTGAACTCCGACGACGCCCGGGGAGCGGCCAGCAGGAGCCCGGAGACGAACTGGCTGGAGCTGTCGGCCCGGATCGGGACCACGCCCCCCGGCAGGCCGGCGGCCACCACCGTGATGGGCAGGTGGCCAGGGGCACCCTCCTCGGCGACCTCCACGCCCAGTCCTCGCAGGGCGTCGACGGTCGGGCCCAGGGGCCGGGCCCGCAAGGGCGGGGCGCCGTCGAGACGGTACCGGCCCGAGCCGAGGGCCAGCACCGGCGCCAGGAACCGGGCCGTGGTGCCGGACAAGCCGGCGTCCAAGGACGCCGGGCCGGGCGCCGGTCGGCCCCGGCCGAGCACCGTCCAGGTGGTGGCGTCCTCGTCGATGGTGGCGCCGAGCCGGCGCAGGCAGCCGGCCATGACCAAGGTGTCGTCGGCCACGAGGGCGCCCTCGACCACGCTCGTCCCCTCGGCCAGGGCGGCGGCGACCAGCGCCCGGTTGGTCAGGCTCTTCGAACCGGGGACGCTGACCGTGGCGTCGATGGGTCCGGTCAGGGGTCGCACCGGGTAGGGATCGGCGCCCGTCGGATGGCCCGGGTGCTGGTCGTTCACGTGAGCGGGCGGGCCGCCGCCGGGCGGTAGCCCCGGGCCAGGAGGCCCCCGCGGAGCAGCTCGGCCCGCGACAGCTCCACCAGCAGGATGAACACGCCGGAGTGACCTTCGGCCGAGTGGGCGATCTCGAAGTCGAGGATGCTCACCCCCAGCTCGCTGGCCAGCGTCGTCACCTCGGCGATCGAGCCCGGTCGGTCGGCGGCCGGCACCCGGATCTCGGCCAGCTCCTCGGGCCTGGCGCCCCGGACCGGGAGGTTCAGCCGGGCTGACCGGGCCGTCTCCAGGGCTCGCAGCAGGCCGTCGCGGTCGCCGCGCTCGACCCGGTCCCGCATGGCGGCCAGGGCCGCCTCCAGGCGGAGCAGCACGGCCACGATGGCGTCACGGTTCTCGACGCAGATGTCGGGCCAGATGCTGGGATGCCCGGACGCCACCCGGGTCATGTCCCGGAACCCGCCGGCGGCCAGGCGCAGGAGGGCGGAGTGCTCCTCGGCGCCCTCGGCGGCCAGGCCCATGAGGCTGGCGGCGGTGAGGTGGGGCACGTGGGACACGATGGCCACCAGCTCGTCGTGGCGCTCCGGCGGGAGCTCGACCACCTCCGCCCCGAACGACGTCACCACCGAGCGCACCAGCTGGTGGGCGTCCGGATCGGTGGCCGCCGTCGGGGTGAGCACCCACACCGCGCCGGTGAACAGCTCCGGGTCGGCCCCCTCCACGCCCTCCTGCTCGCTGCCGGCCATCGGATGGCCGCCGACGAAGCGCTCGCTCGAGACCGCCCCGACGACGCCCGCCTTGGTGCTGCCGACGTCGGTGACCACGCCCCCGCGGGCCAGCGCCGCCTCGGCCGCCGCCGGTACCGCCCCCACCGGGGTGGCCACGAAGGTGACCTCGGCGGTGGGGTCGTCGCCCAGGGTGTCGACCGCGCCGAGCTCGAGAGCGCGGGCCGCCCGAGCGGCGTCCTCGTCGCTGCCGGTCACATACCAACCGCGGGCTCGCAGGGCCAGCCCGATCGACCCGCCGATCAGGCCGGTTCCCACCACCACGGCCCGCCGCGGCTCGGCCATCAGCCCGGGAGGTCGTCTCGGAGGTGGCGGGCGCCTTCGAGGTAGACGTGGTGCAGCTCGTCCCGTCGGAGCTCGGTGGTGAGGTGCATCATCACCCGGATGCAGCGGGTCGGTCCGCCCTCGACGCTGATCTCACTGGCCCCCAGCAGGGGGACGTCGCCCATCCCGATGGTGCGGGCCGCCGCCGCCGGGAACATCGAGTGGATGTCGGGCGTGGCCGTGAAGATGATGCTGACCAGGTCGTCATGGGCGACGTCGTTGCGGTCGAGCATCTCCTGGAGCAGGAGGACGACCCGCTCCGTGATCTGCGCGGGCGTGTCCTCGTCGACGGTGGTGGCACCCCGCAGGGCACGCATCGCAGCTGGCACGGCCGGGATCGTATTGGCTGGCGGATTCCGGCCCCGGACCCGCCTCCCGTTCCGTGTCGGATCCGCCCCGAGAGACGGGGCGGATCCGACACAAAGGGTCAGGCCGGCTGGGAAGACTTGGCCAGGGCCCGTACCTCGGCCGGGGTCAGGTCCCGCCAGGCCCCCGGCTTGAGCCGACGGTCGCTGAGCGGGCCGATGCGGGTGCGCACCAGCCGGACGACGGGATGGCCGACCGCCTCGCACATGCGCCGGACCTGGCGGTTGCGCCCCTCGTGGATGACGAGGGTCACCACGTTGGGCGGCCGGAGCGACACCCGGGCCGGCGCCGTGATCCCGTCCTCGAGCTCGACCCCCTCCCGCAGCCGGCGGATGGCGGACGGGCTCGGATGACCTTCCACCTCGGCCAGGTACTCCTTCTCGACGCCGAAGGACGGGTGGGTGAGCCGATGGGTGAGCTCACCGTCGTTGGTCAGGACCAGCAGGCCCTCGGTCTCGTAATCGAGGCGCCCGACGGGAAAGACCCGCGGTTCGGGCGGCACCAGCTGCACCACGGTGGGCCGGCCCTGCGGGTCGTCGGCGGTGGACACCACGCCCGGCGGCTTGTTCAGGAGGTAGTGCACCAGCCCGGGAGCGAGCGGCACGAAGCCCCCGTCGATCTCGACCAGGTCGGTCTCGGGGTGGATGCGCCGCCCGAGGACCGCGACCTCGCCGTTGACCGTGACCCGGCCGGCGCCGATCAGCTCCTCACAGGTGCGCCGGCTGCCCACGCCGGCCCGGGCCAGGACCTTCTGCAGGCGCTCGCCGTCGAGCTCGGCGTCGGTCACTCGTCCCGGAGGTCGACCACGCCGCGCCCGACACCCGGCTCGGCGCCGGCGTCCTCGCTCCCGTCGTCGTCTTCGCCTTCGGCGTCCGTCGTCAGCGACCGGTCGTCCGGTGTCACCCGCAGTCCTGCTTCCAGCGCCTCCATCACCTCCGGGCCGGGCACGAAGGCGGCCAGGGCCGGGAGGCCGTCGAGCGAGTCGAGCCCGAGGCGCTCCAGGAACAGGGTGGTGGTGCCGAACAGCACCGCCTGGCCCGGGCCGGGGTCGCGGGCCACCTCCTCGATGTAGCCGCGCTGCTGGAGGGTGCGCATCACGCCGTCGACGTTGACGCCCCGGATGGCGGCCACCTGGGCCCTCGACAGGGGTTGCTTGTAGGCCACGATGGCCATCGTCTCGAGGGCGGCGCCCGACAGGCGCGACGTCTGGCCTTCGAGCACGTAGCGCTCGACGTAAGGGGCGAGGTCGGGGGCGGTCTGGAACCGGTAGCCCCCCGCCACCCTGGACAGGATGAAGCCGCGACCGCTGTCCCGGTAGGACGCGGCCAGCTCGTCGCAGACCTCGTCGACCCGGCTGGTCGGAACCTCGAGCAGCTGGGCCAGGAGGTCGGGGCGAACGGGCTCCTCGGCGACCAGGAGGATGGCCTCGACGGCGCGGTGGACGGCCGAGGTGGTCAACCGTCGTAGCGGTCGATGCCCGCCAGAGCCGTGGTGACGAGGTCGTCCCCGATGTCGAAGGCGTCGAACTCGTCGCCGTCGCCGTCGGCGGTCGCACCGCCGAGCCAGACCACCTCGATGTCACCGAAGGAGCTGGCCTGGTCGAGGTCGACGAGGCCCTGCTTGAACAGCTCGAGGAGGGCCAGGAAGCGCACCACCACCTCGAGCCGGTCGATCAGCGACGAGGTGAGCCGCCGGAAGGAGATGCGCCCGACCCGGGGCAGCTCGTCGACCAGCTCGGCCACGGCGTCGGCCACGTTGGCCCGGACCATGTGGAGGTGCTCGAGGCTCACCGTCGGCGTCGGCTTGGGCGCGACGGCACGGAGGTAGGCCGCCTTCAGGTCGGCAGCCGTGACGCCGGCCAGCAGGTCGGGCGCGACGTCGAGGAAGCGCTCCTCCAGGCCGGCGACCCGGGGCCACGACCGGGCGGCGTCGTCCCCCAGGGCGGCCAGGGCCCGGGCCGCGTCCTTGAAGGTCTTGCACTCGAGCAGCCGGGCCAGGAGCAGGTCGCGCTCCTCCCAGAGGGCGAGCTCGTCGTCGAGGTCGACGTCGTCGCGGCCGGGCAGCAGGCGCCGGGCCTTGAGCTCGACCAGGGTGGCGGCGATCAGCAGGAACTCGGTGGCCACCTCGAGGTCGACGACGTCGAGCCGCTCGAGCTCGGCCAGGTAGGCGTCGACGATGTGGACCAGGGGCACCTGGTAGAGGTCGACCTGCTCGCGCATGATCAGGTGCAGGAGGAGGTCGAACGGGCCCTCGAAGACCGGGGTCTGAACCTCGTATGGCACGGTCGGAGGCTAAACCCGTCCCGGACGGCTCCGGGGGACCCCGTACGATCCGAGCCCATGGCACGCGTCCTCTCCGGCATCAAGCCGACCGGTCTGACCACCCTTGGCAACTACCTGGGTGCGCAGCGGTTCTGGGTGCAGGACCAGCGTGAGGCCGATTCGTTCTGGACCGTGGTCGACCTCCACGCCCTGACGGTGCCGCACGAGCCGGCCGAGCTCGAGGCCCTGACCCGCCACCACGCCACGATGCTGCTGGCCATCGGCCTCGACCCGTCCGTCGCCACGAT